>QNAO01000027.1 GCA_003641785.1 Thermotogae bacterium | reverse complement strand
TCAAAGAGGAAGAAAAGCTCTGTTCTCAGGCAAAACTTGAAAAGATGATAAGGCTTGCAAAATCAATAGAAGGTGATTTTCTCAGGCTGGAACACGTGAAGGAGAGGTACTCATCTGCTAAAAGCTCCTGCGATCAGATAGACCGCGAAATCTCAAATTTGCGGCGGAGTATCACAACTGCAAGAAAATCACTTGAAGAACTGAGAGAAGATCAAGAGAATCTAATTCAAGAGCAAAAGACAATCAAAGAACGGATCGAAGAATTGAGAAAAATTGAAGAACTGGCTCGCCCCACATTGAAAGAATTGGAAAAACTGAAAACTCAGATCACATTCACCGACGAGGAGTTGAGGAAACTCAGTGAATCGCTGAGTGAAACAAATTCTTCCATAAAAAGACATCGTGAATCTCTTGAACAATTGGAAACGCAACTTGAAAGAATTTCAGAAAGGATCCGAGCTCTGAAGAACAATGCCGTACTGTGGATGGCGAACGAGATTACAAGAGAGCTGAACGATGGAGATGTGTGCCCTGTGTGCGGAAACATATACACAAAGAGGCACCACAAAGAACACCGACAAGCAGATATTGCGCTTTACAGAGAGCTTCGGCAAAAAGAAGAGAGTATTAAGGATAAAGCGGCTGAATTCAGATCAAAACTGAATTACTTGGAAATATCAAAAGAACAGACACAGAAAATGATCAGTGATAGAACCAAGCAAAAAGAATCTCTTACCGAACAGGCTGAACTGTTGTTGGAAAAACTGAGAACACTGGGTTATGACGATAAGAACGCAGATCAGATGAAACAACTTACTCAGAAGCTCGAAACCCTTGTGGCGCAGGAAAGAAAGATTCATTCCCAGATTGAAAGGCAAGAGGGCAAACTTGAAGAAAACATCAGAGCAGTGGAGCAATTGAAATTGACGGTGAGTCAGCGTCGTGAAGAACTCAAAGAGTTGCAGAAAGACTATCGCGTTGCACGAAAAGTATTTGCTTCAAAACTGGCTGAAAAAGGCCTATCCGAGAAAGATTATCACAGATACATAGCTCTTGAAATCAGTGGAAGCGAGGAAAAACTTCAGACTGTTAGGACACAGATCAGTCAGCTGAGAACAAGAGTTGAAGAGCTTTTGAAAGTTGTTGGTGACACTGGCGTTAACCTTGAAGACTCTGTCAGGAAGCTTGAGCAAGATATCTTGTATCTCGAAGAAAAAAAAGAGGAAATCATACGTCAGAAAACGATAACTGAACAGAGTGTAGTCCGTTTGAAAGAATTGGGAACCAAAAAAAGAGAACTGGATACCTCTGTTTCAGAAGTTCAGAAAGAATTGGAGATCCTCTCACTGGTCAAGAAGTCCCTTGGAAGCGCGGAATTTCAGGCATACTTAGTTAGATCTGCTCTGAGCAATGTAATAGAGAGGGCGAACATGTTACTCGACAGATTGACCGAAGGCAGATTTTCCCTTGCCCTCAGTGAAAAGGGATTCACAATCCGTGATGTTGATACTGTGAGAGACGCTTCAGGACTTTCTGGCGGTGAGAAAACCCTCGTTTCCCTTGCTTTAGCGGTTTCAGTGGCGGAAACAGCCGCGGGAGAAATGGAGGCGTTCTTTGTAGATGAAGGTTTTTCGTCATTGGACCAGGTTAACAAAGAAAAGGTATCAGAAATTTTGAGAAAGCTGGAAGGCCTTAACAAAGTGATAGGTTTTGTCACGCATGACCCAGAATTCGCGGATTACTTCGAAAGAAAGTTGGTTGTTGAAGGGGGGAAGGAAGTTCATTGGCTTTAGAAAAATACAAGAAGTTGATCGAGCGTATTGTTGAGCAAAAAGGTGTTGATGCGATTCCCAAACTCATCGAGCTGCTGGAGGATGAACAGCAGGAAGTTAGGGAAATAGCTTTGGAATCTATCTATGCACTGGGAGATAAAGCTCGCAAACCTCTGCTTGAGATATTCCGATCCCGTCTTAAAGAGAGAAGAAAGAAGGACATTCTGCTCCTGTACCTGATAGATGTACTCTCAAATTTCGGCGAAAGATCTATAAAGCAACATCTATATGAAATTATGGATCGTTACAACACGGAACAGGAGTTGTTGGTAATATACGAAGCGCTCGCGAAGTTAGGAGACGGCGAAAAGTTCGTTGATATTCTTGGATACTTTCTAACAGAGGATGATTACAAAGAGGAGCTTGCCGACCAAGCTGTTATGGCTCTGGCTCATATTAGCAGCGATTCTTCTCTGAGGTATCTTGTGAAAGGATACAAAGACCCGCAGTTGGGCCGGGAAACAAAGGAAAACATCATTCAGGCAATAGCAATGATAATCGCAAAGGAACCTCAATTATACCGATTTCTCAGCGATGAAGAAGAGATAGTAAAAAAACTCAAGGAATTCACTTCTCCTGCTCATCAATCCTGAGAAGAGCCAGAAACGCTTCCTGAGGTATGCTGACACGTCCTATTTCTCTGAGTTTTTTCTTACCCTCTTTTTGCTTTTCCAGCAGCTTCATTTTTCTTGTAACATCACCACCATAACACTTTGCAAGAACATCTTTTCTAAGCGCTTTTATGTCCGAGCGCGCTATTATCCTTCCAAAGGCTTTTGCTTGAATGGGAATCTGAAATTGGTGACGTGGTATGAGCTCAGAGAGCTTGTCAACCAATTTCTTTGCGATTGAATAAGCCTTGTCTCTATGACATATTGTTGAAAGGGCGTCCACGATTTCTCTGTTCACAAGAATTTGTATCTTGATAACATCAGATTCCTCATAGCCGAGAAATTCATAATCCATACTGGCAAAGCCGCGGCTGATAGCTTTCAATTTATCGAAGAAGTCTGTGATTATCTCAGCCAGAGGGGTTTTGAAGTACATGATTACTCTGTTCTTACCTGTGTTCTCGGTGTGAAGCAGAGTTGATCTTCTTTCATTTTGAAGATTTGTGAAAATTGAACCGACATACTCACTTGGTGTTATTACAGACAATTTCACAAACGGCTCATAGACGTGATCTATATCATCTTCTTTTGGAAATTTCGCTGGATCGTTTACGAAAACCTGTTCTCCACTCTTCATAAGAACTTTGTACTGGACATTTGGAGCAGTCAGTATAACAGCCATTTCAAACTCACGTTCAAGCCTTTCTTTCACAACGTCCATATGAAGAAGTCCGAGAAAACCACACCGAAATCCAAACCCCAAAGCTGGTGAATGAACCGGCTCAAAACTCAAAGCAGAATCGTTAAGGCTGAGTTTTTCGAGAGCCTTGCGCAGTTCTTCGTAGTACTCTGGCAAACCAGGAAACATACTGGCATAAACCATTGGCTTCAACTCTCGGTATCCAGGCAAAGGATCTGAGGAAGGAAACTTACTATTAGTAATCGTATCTCCAACTCTTGCCTTTGAGACTTCTTTAATACCCGCTATCACGTACCCGATATCACCGGGTCCTAAATCTTCAGTTGGCATCATCACAGGTGTGAATATTCCTACCTCAATGACTTCATATGTTTCACCTGTGGACATTATTTGAATCTCCATTCCCTTTTTAACAGAACCATCGAACACTCTGATCGAAACAATAACACCTCTGTATTTGTCGTACTTGGCATCGAATATCAGCGCTCTCAGCTTAGCATTGGGATCTCCGCTGGGAGGCGGAATTCTTTCAACAACCGCTTCAAGCAATTCTTCCACGCCTGTTCCCATCTTCGCGCTCACCTTAAGGATTTCGGTTTCTTTTACCCCAAGAAGATCAACAATTTCAAGCATTGTTTCTTCGATATTTGCCATTGGCAAGTCAATCTTATTCAAAACCGGTATTAGTTCCAGTTCGTTCTCAAGCGCCAAATAGGTATGAGCGACAGTCTGCGCTTCTACACCCTGTGAAGCATCAACAAGGAGTATCGCACCTTCACAGGCGGCCATGCTACGGCTCACTTCATAAGAGAAATCCACGTGACCAGGAGTATCGACAATGTTTATCTCATAGAACTTCCCATTTTTTTCGTAGATCACCCTGACAGGCTGCGCTTTAATTGTGATTCCGCGTTCCCTTTCTATATCCATCATATCAAGGTATTGATCATGCATGATATGCGGATCAACGCTTTTTGTTCTTTCAAGTATTCTGTCAATAAGAGTGGTCTTGCCGTGGTCTATGTGAGCAATTATGCATATATTCCTCGTATAATTCATATCTTGCACGATCACACCTCCAAAGAGATTCTAACATCACTTCTTGAAATGAGCGCTCAGCTCACTAATCGGGATGGCTTTAACCGTACCTTTGAATCCACACAGAGTTTCAGCGCAAAAAAGGGAGTCACAAACAGCTTCATATACGCTTTCCACAGTGGCTCTGAAGAGCTGATCAAATGTTCCCTTAGTTTCGACTACTCTGCCCTCTGTTGTTGAAAACGCTATGCACACATCACCGCTGCCATGGTACCCAGGAGCTCCAAGCATGCCAAGCGCCAGAAATGAATGATTGGCAAGTCTTTTCAACTGGCGCGCCGTTAAAGGAGCATTTGTGCCGAGAATTATTATTATAGAACCAGAGGGGTTAGAATGACGCTTAATCCCCGCCGCTGCCACATCTTTGATTCTCACATTTAAAATGCGCAGATCCTGAAAAGTGCCAAAGTTTGCAAGCACAAGGGCTCCCACGAAGAACTCGCCCTCTGTTATAACAATCCTTCTCGAAGAACTACCTATTCCTCCTTTGAATCCAAAGCAAATCATTCCCGTACCTGCTCCAACTGTGCCCATGCTGAAACATTTTTGAGCATTATTTATGGCATCTATCACGTGTTCAGGTCTTACAGCCTGAAAACGTATGTCATTCAGAAAACCATCGTTACATTCACCTACGACGGGATTAATACTCTGTACATCAGAGAAGCTTTTCACATAATCCACAATCCCCTGAAAAGCTTGTCCAACTGCAAGAGTGTTGGTGAGAACTATCGGTGTTTCTATCTGACCGAGTTCTTCAATCTGTACTAATCCCAGCGATTTGCCATACCCATTCAAAACAGAACAAGCTGCGGTTACGGGTTTGTTGAACACACCATTACGAGGCACGATGGCTGTCACTCCCGTACGAATCGTTGTTGGTTCATCGCATATCAAAGTTTTATGACCAACAAGAACATCAGGAACATCGCTTATTCTATTAAGAGGACCTGTTGAGAGATCTCCCCAATTGAACCCCAGTTCTCTGAAGCGTTTTCGCAAGGTTTATCACCTACCTAAGTTGTGTCATACTTATTCGTTGCATCTAAGAAACAAATACTGAACACTTCAGTTTTATCATATAATGGGAGTTTGTTGCAAGAATTCTTGATCTATCGGAATTGGTTTGTGTGAGGAGGATTCAGACTGAGAAAAATTGCCTTTTTCATCGGTTTTTCTTGCTCCTTTCTGGGATTGTGGTGCGGCTATTTGACTGTTGTAAAACCGTTATCAGCGCCTGAGCACAATCTGCCCAGCAGCTTAATTATCTGCTACAGTAACGGAAAGCCGGTAATGCTGTCGAGATCTCTTTGGAAAGATTTGAACCAGATATCCCCGCTTGTAGTTAACTCCTTGATCGCCTCTGAAGACAAAACATTTAAACAACACATTGGTATTGACTTTTTTGGAATCATCAGGGCCTTCCTAAGAAACCTCTCTGAAATGTCTGTTGTCGAAGGAGCAAGTACGATTACACAACAGCTTGCACGCACGCTGTATTTAACACAGGAACGCTCCCTCACCCGTAAAATTAAGGAAGGTTTTATCTCGCTTTGGCTCGAAAGAATTCTCACCAAGGAAGAGATACTAACTATGTACATCAACTCTATCTACACGGGTAACGGCTTATACGGTCTTCCAAGCGCATCTCACTACTATTTTGGAAAAGACATCAATGAACTGTCGTTGCCAGAGATTTCTGTTCTGGTAGGTCTCTTGAAATCCCCGGAAAATTTCAATCCTTTCAGCAATGCCAGACTCGCGTTGAGCAAAGGAAAAGTCGTCTTAATGAGATTGGAAGATGAAAATTATATCAGCAGTGATGACTTCAAGGCTCTTGTCAAGAAACTGGAGAACATTTCCTTTGCTCCAAAACCTGAAAATAACGGGGTTGATGAGGAGCTTTTCTGGCGGGTGGCAAGAGAAGCTGAGGAGCTCGGTTTTGACCTTGACCAGCTAAAACAAGGCTACAAAATATTCACTTATCTCAACAGTGATCTGATGCAAACTGTGCATAACAACACCTCAAACAATATGGCTGTTGAAGCTGTTAACCCATCAACTGGACAGGTCTTAGCCTACAGAGGGATAGGTGTTTCTTACCCACAAGGAACGCGTCAAATAGGCTCTTCTATTAAGCCTCTGTACTACTATTTTGCTCTTCTTCAAGGATGGAGCCCAGAAGACTATTTAACAGACATGCCGATAAGAATAGGAAAGTGGACGCCCGAGAACTTCGACAGGCAATACACTGCTGTTGTAACCCTGTGCGATGCGCTCGTGAAGTCACGCAATATTCCTTCGATAAACCTCTTCCTCCAGCTTGGTAAAACAAAAGTTGTGAGTTTTCTAAAAAACGAACTGATGCTCGACGGATTTTACCCGGATGATCTAACCGTTGCACTTGGAACGGTAGAATCAGCTCCTGAAGAACTACTCAAAGCCTACTGTCCGGTGTTCAACGGTGGTGTTGTGTTAAAACCGCGAATCATTTCACGAATTGAAGATCCATACGGAACTGTTGTCTACAATGCAAGTCCCGAGGTAATTGGAAAGGTGTTTAACAGAGTCATGGATCCCACAGCGGCGAGCGCAGTTATGGTTCGGATTCTGAAAGAAGTTGTTCAAAGAGGAACTGGAAAGTTGGCCAAATTGAGTTCGCCAGTAGCGGGAAAGACTGGCACTTCAGAAAATACCGCGTGGTTCATCGGTGGTGATGAGTCGTTCTTAATGTGTGTTGCAGTGGACGGAAAAAACTTGACGGGAGGTGGTAACGCTGCACCGGTGTGGAAACAAATAGTCAGCGCCTGGGGTGACTATCCAGGAAGGTTTACAGAGGTGAGTACTGAAGAAATTTTCACAAAAAGAAAACAAGCTGCGAGTACCATGAACACTGTGGACATTGACAGAATTATCTTCTGGGTAAGAGAAGGATCAATAACGCTCTCAAACTTGGCAGAGATTATCTCTGTAATGGACTCGAACAAAGTCAAAGACTTTCTTACTAAGCTTAACGAAGTTGATCCAGATCTCGCCCATGTTCTATGGGAAAAATTGAAAGAACTGAAGAACTGGTAAATTATAGTTATAGCACTTATGAAAGGAGAGGAGAGACAATGTTTTTCTTTATGATCGCTGTTCCGATTCTCGCTTTGATATTTGCCGCATTTAACTTCAGACAAACTGTTAAGAGACCCGCTGGCACCTCGAAGATGCGGGAAATCTCGATGGCAATTTATGAAGGAGCGGATGCATTCATAAAACACGAATACAAGGTGGTCTTTACAATAGCGATACCACTTGCCGTGATTCTTGGGATCATAACCGAGTGGTATGTGGGTGTCGCGTTTATTCTTGGTGCTCTTATGAGTTCACTCGCAGGATTAGTGGGTATGAGGATTGCAACAAAAGCAAATGTCAGAGTCTCGAACACGGCAAGAGAGACAAAACACATTGGAAAAACTTTGAAAGTGGCTTTCCAGAGCGGGAGCGTCATGGGACTATCTGTGGCAGGTTTCGCGCTCTTGGGCTTGACGGCAGTTTACGTTATCTTCGGTATGATCATGGGACAACTCGATGCATCTCAATTGGTAGTCACGAGAAACTGGATGGGAATTTCCTTCATACCATTCGCGATGACAGTTTCAGGCTACGCGCTTGGTTGCTCTCTGATAGCCATGTTTGACCGTGTGGGAGGCGGTGTTTACACGAAGGCCGCCGACATGGGAGCAGATCTTGTGGGAAAAACTGAACTTGGAATTCCCGAGGATGATCCCAGGAACCCAGCCACCATAGCTGACAACGTTGGGGATAACGTTGGAGATGTGGCAGGCTTAGGCGCAGACCTTTTAGAAAGCTATGTGGGCTCATTGATATCCGCTGTTGTCTTAATTTCATACATGTTCTACGTGTTGACCAGTGGGAACATACCCTATGAAACAGCAAGGAAGCTTGTCTTTTATCCTGTTATCTTCGCAAATATTGGTGTTATAGCGTCGATGATTGGAATTTTGTATGTGATAGTCAAAAAGCCTTCAAATAGGCCACATCGAGAGCTCAACATTTCTCTCTGGACTTCCGCTTCTGTTTCTGTCGTTTTAAACGGTATTGTCACATGGTTTTACCTCGGAGGATCCAAGGGATTGGACCAAGTTGGTTTCAGAGTGGGTGTCCTTTCCCCATGGCTGGCTTCAATAACGGGTATCATCTCAGGAATAATAATCGGCTGGTTTGCCGAATACTACACTTCTGATAACTACAAACCAACGATAAGACTCAGCGAATCTTCAAAAAGTGGCACCGCTCTTGTAATCACAAATGGTCTCTCATTGGGAATGAAAAGTGTTCTCTTTCCATCCATGACGCTTCTGTTAGCTATAATGGTAGCCGACAGAATAGCCGGGTTATACGGAGTGGCCATGGCTTCCATAGGAATGCTTTCCTTTGTTGCCGCAACTGTTTC
>QNAO01000026.1 GCA_003641785.1 Thermotogae bacterium | reverse complement strand
TTTTGTCTTAGTAACGGCTGCGACAGCAATCAAAGCCCATGGAACGATTGTTCCACCACCGGTGTTGACAGTCGTTAGTTGTCCCAACGCTGCAAGAACAGAAGCTTTGACGTTGGCTATCACGCTCAACCCGCTGGCCAGAGTACCAACCAGTGGCAGACCCGAGAAGCCAGAGCCGTCGAGTCCTGCTACAGCTCCAACAAGAGCCTGCATCGGCCCAACTGCGAATCTGTTCAGAGGAACTTTTGCAGCAAGGGCGTTGCTGAGATCAAAGAGTAGCGGCTTACCTGCGTCACCAAATATTGCCGTTGATTGTCCGCCGCCCATATAGAAAAGAGCCGCTATGAAGAAAACAGGTGTGAATATCTTCATGCCAAACATGAAGCCCTCCCTGAGGTAATCTACTCCTATCTCTAAAGCTTCACCTTTGTGCTGAAGGATGCTGAACACCAAAAGCAGGAGAGCCGCAGTACCACCCAAGAGTGCCGTTGCATCTCCTCCTCGAAGCTTAAACACAAGCATGAGAATAATGTCAAGTAGAAATGCCAACGCAACGACGACGGCTTCCGTTTTGGCGAAAGATGAATGTTCGCTACTTTTACTGTTGACAACACTTGAACCGAAAATCTCCATGTCTTTCTTAGGATCGTAACCCCGATTCAACTTCATGGACATGAAGTAAGAGATAGGGATGGCTATTAATGCCCAAACAATTATCAGTGGTACCATGGCAGTCATTACTTCTCCTACTCCCAATCCAGCCGCCTTTGCCACAAGTGTCGGTGCTCCCTGAATGACAAAGTCGGTTGTTAGCGCGATTCCGTACGCGAACATGGCTATCGAAATGCCAGTGACTAAAGGAGACAGTCCCACGCTCACTGCGACAGGAACGAGTAAAGAGCCAAGCAACGCAACAGCTGGTGTGGGCCATATGAAGTAGGCCAGAATCGCGGTGATGATTCCAACGAACCAGAATGCTGATTTCGGACCCTTGATTGGCCGTCCAAGGGTTCTTATCAGTACTGCAGCGGCTCCACTTGTCTCCATCTGCTTTGACAGGGCTACCATCAGTGATATGATTGCTACTATTCCCATAAGCTCTATGGCGGCGACAACAGTGGCATTGAAAACTGACTGGACGCCGCCTAAAAAGGAACCAGTAACTGCCCATCCTACAGCGAGAGCTCCGATGATACATATCAGCGGCGTGTCCTTTCTGAGAAACATTGTTACAACCACTGCTATTACAAAAATCAAGTAGAGCCAATGAGCTAGCGTGAGTTGTACTTCAGCACCCATATTCCCCAACCTCCTCTTGGATGAGAGTTAGATTATAGATTTATCGAAAATGCCAGAGAATCCTGAATTCTGAACTCTCTTTTCTATTTCTTCAACATCTGTGGTGTAAAGTCCCTTTTCCTTCATTCTCTTGAAATATATGGAACCAGAGAAGGTGTATTTATACTGCCTTCCCTCTTCCTTTTTCATTTCCGGTACAACGTAATTGACGAAGTCCCCAACTGCCAGAGAGTCGGGAAATTTAATCAAGCTCTCACCAACAGCATGTCTCACAGCATTGTGCCCAGAAAGCGTGCCAGTCACGATTGCCTCCGTGTGTCCCACCATCGCTCCAGCTTTTTCTCCCGCGCAGAAGAGATTTGAAACGGGCCCCACGGCTTGAAGCGTTTGCTCACAGTTTGCAAAACCAAAGTATCTCATTGAGTTTCCTTTTGTACCACCGAGTGGGTCTTCATATCTTGCCCGTTCCATGCCTGGAACTTCTCTCAATCGCTTCAATGGGAAAAACGGGGTCATCAGCTTCACAGGTCCCGTATCGAGAAGCACCAAATTTTCTATGAATTCCTTGAGAGCGTACTGCTGGCATGCTTTCATTCCAAGAATCTCTTCTTCTTCCATCAGCTCCTTTGGCACAGGAACAAGCGCACTTCCCTTTTCCTCCAGTTCCTTGACTATCTGTGGATCTACGGATTCTTTGAAAATCTTGCACGATCCACTCATTGCACCAATGACACCGCCTGGCTTTTTACCAATCCATTCTTCGACACCGGCTTTAGTTGTTATGCTCACACGAGGTCCGAAGCTGTGGCACCTGAGTATACACATGGCACAACCATTCCCATATTTTGTACAGTTTCCAGGAACAGCTGAAGTTCCAGTGGCATCGACAAAGGCATCGGCTGTTATGGGATCGCGTTTCTGCACGATAACAGCGGCTATTTTTCCACCTTCAACCTTGATATCTGTGACTCTTGCCTGAGTGATCACTGTGACACCAAGGTTTTTCAAGTATTCCTTTACAGCGGGTTCTATTTTGTACACGTTGTAAAGGCTTGCGTGTTTGTGTCCGGGAAATTCGACGTTCGTGTGCAGAGCACACTTATCCATTACAGAAAAGATATCCGCTCCCATTTCCACCATTTCTTCTAAAGCTGTGAACCTTCCGTTATTTCGGAAAATTCCACCAACGAGACCTGTTCCAAGAAGCATGTCTGTTCTTTCAAGAAGAGTTACTTCGCCACCAGCTTTGGCAGCGGCGGCAGCAGCAGCGCAGCCGCCCCAGCCACCTCCAACAACAACGATCTTTGGTTTGCGCATCATAATCCCTTCCTTCAATTAAATTAGACCGGCATATTTTGCGACGATTTCTATGAGTTTCACAAGTCCTCTAATTGCGAGTCTCATTTTGTCTTCAAGTATGTCGCCGTTCTTGTCTACTGTTCCAAGACCGAGAGAGACGTAGATATTTGCGTCGTACGCTATTGTGGGAACAATTCCCATTTCGCTCGCGCCAGCTTGCAGTATATTCGTTCCTGCATACATGTCTTCAATGGAGAATATTGGAAGCGGGACACCTTTCTCCCAACATTCGTCGTAGTTGATCTCGACGGCAGCGGAGTTGTAGCTTTTGGATATTTTGAAAATGCCCTTGAGTTTGGAGTCTATTTTGTCAAATTCTTCCACTGTGATTTGATGAAGTTTGTCGACATTCGCTTTGAACTTGTCTGCTTTGTTTCTAAGAGCTTTGAGTGCTGCTATAGCGCCTGCAAGGCTTTCTTTCCCAGGATCGAAAGTTACATATGCGGCTTTACCGTAAGATGTCCAGGTACCGTGCCTTTCACCATGTGTTCCCATCGCTCTTCTGATAGATACCATTATGTCTTCTCTACCTATGATCAGTCCGCAGGTGGGAGCACCGCTCGCTTTATCCATGCTATAGGTCATTACCCAGGCTCCTGTCTTTCTGGGATCTGTTCCAATGAAGGGAACTCCCCATGCGTTATCAACTATGTAAGGAACGTTATACTTCTTTGCGATCTCACCGAGCCTCTTCTGCAGAAGAGGGGCCCCGTCATCGGCTTTTTCTCCATAGCCATAGCCGACTGTGTCGTATCCGAGAGAAGAAATTCCGGCAAATGTTTCTGAGTACCTGTTAGCTGTTTCTTCAATCTTTCTTGCGGTCTCTTCCGCCTTTACGCCGCTTAACAGTATGGTGGGATGGTACTTGATACCGTGGACTGTGTATCTTGCGCCTTCCATGGGAACTATAACGGTTTCAACATTTTCAAGTCGTTTTCCATAGAATCCAAGTTCTCCCGATGTGCATCCCCTGTCTGCGAGAATGTCTTTGTAGAAACCTGGCACAGGTCTGCCATAGCCTCCGTGATGGTGAAGATGTCTTTCGTAAGGAACTATGTATCTGCTGTGATACTTCTCTCCTCTTCCGCTAAAGGGTGGTGAAACTAAAACATCAAAGCTCAACCAAAGAGCCGCTTCACAGGTGCTCACCAGCACGGCGTCGTAATCGTCCCCGTAGTAGTCCTTGACAATGTCTCGGATCTCATCTGCAAAAACTTTGTTTGGTATAACCTCGTGTGCAACAGCGCTAATCGCTTTGTCAACTTCTTCAGAAATCAGCCCGTGAGCTCCGGAAATTGCACCTGTCAAACCGAATTTCCCTCGCCATTCTTTTGGTATTCCAATCTCATCAGCAGCTTTTCGAGCCTCCTCGTAGATCTTGGGAATGGAAAGCTTTAAGTGTTTGTAAAGATGGTACTTGTTCTTAAACATAACTCGACACCTCCTATTTAGTCTTCACGCCAGAAGAGAACGAGATCGTTCAATCCGATGCTCATGTCCTCCCCTGTTGTTATCTTTTCACTGAAAATAACTATGTTCTGGTGATTTGGCATGTGAGTTTCATCGAAACCCACAACTGTTCCTATTTTCGAGTTGTTTGTTGATACTCTGACAAAGTCTCCTGTCACTACCACTCCGCCCTCAATGATTTCGACGAACGCTATGTATCCAATGTGGTTGACTTGCTTTCCTGGACCAGCTTGTTTCTCATCTGTAACTATGATTTCATGAATCTCTGAACGTCTCAAAGCTCTGGATTTTGGGGCAATCAAAGAGAGACCTCGTTTATCCATAGTTCCTCTGAGTACTGCAACGACTCTTGCGGTAACAATTTTCTTTTTTGCGTAGGGATTGTGATTAATCATTCCATGAGCATAGGGATCGGTCACCCCTATCCCTCCTTTTTCACGGCAATAACCTCGACCTCTATTTGCGCCTCTTTTGGCAGAGCTGACACTTCAACAAAAGACCTTGCAGGTTTGTGGTTTTTGAAATATTCGCCATAGACTTCGTTTATTGGTCCAAAATTCTTGAGATCGGTGACAAAAACTGTCACCTTCACCACGTGTTCAAGGTCTGAACCAGCTTCCTTGAGTATCGCCCTTATGTTTTCCAGAACGCGTTTTGTTTGAGTAGCAATATCCGAGTTTTCAAGGGCTCCCGTTTTTGGATCAATGGGAATCTGTCCAGAAACAAACACAAAATTTCCGGTGGCGATTGCCTGTGAATATGGACCTATAGCTTGTGGAGCATCATTTGTGGATATTGGATACACGTTACTCCCTCCCTTTTCAAATTTCAAATAAGATTTCCATTTTTCAGCTTTCGTACTTCTCTCAAATACGAGTAAATGGTGAACTTGGAATTACCCATTTCCTTTGAAAGTTCCTCTACGGCTCCTTTAAGCAGAAAAAACCCCTTCTCGTCGAGCTCTTTTATGACACGAAGTTTCTCTTCCTTTGAAGCCATTCTTAGGGGCTTATGGAGAAAATTTCGAGCATTCTCCAAGGTCTCTGCAAGTAACTCTTCTAATCGTGTTGGAAAACGTTCAGCGCTTCCCTGAGAAATACTTTCAAGTTCTTGAACCTGAACCATGTAGTCGATGGTTTCCTTCAGCATAGAAAACTTTGTGGTATCGAAGTTGATGCACAGAAATCCTATGATTTTGCCGTTCTCATTTCTCAGAAATATAGTTGTTGAGCGCAACTTTCTGCCATCTCCCGTTGAAGTGGCATAATTTGCTACATGGCTGACATTACGGAATTTCTTTGATTTCAAGATGTACAAACCGAGATCTGTCAGGGGAGAGCCAATCCTCCTACCTGTAACATGGCCGTTTTCAATTGCGATTACAGAATGCTCAGGGTTCGATACATCGTGGAGTACAATTTCGTAGTCAGGTCCCAACATAGCGGCTAATCCTTTAACAACTGGTAGCATCGCTCTTAGAAGAGGATGGGTTTTCTTGGTCATTGTAAAAACCTCCCTTTGCCATAATACAAAAAATTGTATTTATATGCAACACTTTTTTTCATAAGATACAATTAATTGTATGAAGAATACCTTTCAAAAACAAAGGATTTTGACTATAATTGGCTTTTTTTAGCCTCATCTGCTTCAAACGGTGTCTCGACACCTAACTTACGACAGAGATCATTGATACAGCAGGTACTACAAACAGGTTTCTTCTTACACCTTTCTTTGGCATGTTTGACGATAAGGGCATGATATTCCTTGTACAGGTGTGTACTTTTAGGTAGGCTGTGAAACAATTTCTGGATTCGCGAATATTTCTCAGTGCCTGCTAAAATTCCAATTCTGGAAAAGATTCTTCTGGTGTAGCTATCCACAACAAAGATTGGGATTTCGAAGGCATAGAGGAGTATGGAATCCGCGGTTTCTGGACCTATGCCTTTTATATTGAGCAGTTCTTTTCTCAGTGACGATATGCTCAACTGCTTCATTTGATTCAGGTTGTAGTTGTACAGCTTTAGAAAATATACCAGATTCTTGATAGTTTGAGCTTTGTTTCGATGGTAACCGCACGGCCGTATGATCTCTGATAGTTCGTCTAACGTCATCTTATCCACATTAACTGGACTAAGCTTTCCACACGACTTTAACCGTGAAATCGCCTTAACAACGTTTTTCCACGATGTGTTCTGGGTCATAACTGCCCCTATCATTACTTCAAAAGATGTGTCCGCTGGCCACCAATATTGTCGACCGTACTCATTCAAAAATCTTTTGTACACATTTGTGAGTGTTGATCTGATAGACTTATTCATGTCAATAGATAATTCTACCGCACGAAAGGGGGGCGTGGAATGGATTCTTTGGAATACTCCGAACAGATGCGTGATTCTTTGGTGAATTTTCTCAGCCGTCTCATAAAAACACCCAGCCTATCTGGTCACGAGGAGAACGTTGTCGTATTAATCCGTGATGAAATGGAGAAACTCGGATTTGACGAGGTTTTTGTTGATAATTTTGGTAATGTTATTGGTAGAATCGGCTCTGGCAAAACGAGAATCGCGATCGATGGACACGTTGACACCGTTGATATCGGAGATGAAAAGCAGTGGCAAAGGGATCCTTTCAGTGGTGAGTTTGACGATGAATGGGTTTACGGGCGTGGTGCTGCAGATCAAAAAGCTGGAGTTGCATGTGCGGTTTACGCTGGAAGAGTTATCAAGGATCTCGACTTGATTGATGATTTCACTCTGTATGTTGTTGGATCTGCTTTAGAAGAAAACTGCGATGGCCTTTGCTGGCAGTACATTATCAAAGAAGGAGGGATTAGACCTGACTATGTTCTCATAACTGAACCAACGAATCTCGCATTAGCCCGTGGTCAGCGGGGAAGGTTGGAATTCAAAATCAATGTAAAAGGGGTTTCCGCCCACGCAAGTGCACCAGAGCGTGGAGTGAACGCTATTTACGATATGGCAAAGATAGCTCTCGAAATAGAGAAACTGAATGAAAAACTCCCGCGTGATGAGTTTCTTGGAAAAGGCTCGATCGCCATTACTCAGATCTCTTCAAGAAGTCCTTCACTCAATGCTGTGCCGGATTTCTGCTCCGCTCACGTAGACAGAAGGCTCACAAATGGTGAAGATAAGGAAACCGTGCTTCAACAAATGAATAATCTGCTTCATGAGCTACCTGTTGATGCTCATATTGAGATTTGTACCTTTTCTGATCCCACTCACACAGGGCTTGTATACCCCGCAGAGAAATATTTCCCGTCATGGGTGATGCCTGAAGATCACGTTTTACTCAGGGCTGCTAAGGAATGTTTCGAATGTCTCTTTAACGAAGAGGCGGAGATCGGAAAATGGGTGTTCAGCACTAATGGAGTGGCGACATGCGGTTTATTTTCAATCCCCACGGTGGGATTTGGCCCGGGTGAAGAGAGGTTTGCTCATGCACCCAATGAGAGAGTTCGAATAGATCATCTGGTTAAAGCAACAGCGTTTTATTCGGTATTTCCACAGATCTTAGTGAAATCTTTGAAAAGTAAGAGGGGGGATTAAAAATGTCAACGTTTTTCAAAGGTCGACACTTTATAACCACGCAAGACTTTTCCAAAGAAGAAATAGACTTGTTACTCGATCTTTCAAAGGAACTGAAGATGAAATTTGTGGTCGATGAACCCACTCCCTGGCTTCTTTATAAAACCGTTTTCATGATATTCTTTGATGAATCTACGAGAACCAGAAATTCCATTGAAGCGGGCATAACTCAGCTTGGGGGCCACGCTCACTTCTTAACTCCAGACAAAATGCAGATAGCCCATGGAGAGACCGCCGCTGATACGGCAAAAGTCCTTTCGCGTTTCGGCCATGCAATAGCGATAAGGGCTTGCAAATTTGCTCAGGGTAACAACTACATTAGAACATGTGCGGTCAATTCGTGTGTTCCTGTTCTGAATTTGCAGGACGACGTTTACCACCCCATGCAAGCTTTAGCAGATTTGATGACAATTCGAGAAAGGTTTGGAGAAAATCTTAGAGGTCTTAAAGTGGGTATCAGCTGGGCTTACGCTGAATCTCACCTGAAACCGTTGTCGGTTCCACAATCACAGCTTCTTCTCTTCAGTAAGTACGGTATGGAAATAACGCTCGCTTACCCCGAAAAGTTCGATCTGATGCCTGACATAGTTGAGAAAGCTCGGCAAAACGCCGCCAAGTCAGGCGCAAAGATATCAATTACACACAGCATGGAAGAAGCTTTCGAAAAGGCTGATGTCGTGATACCCAAAAACTGGGGTGGATTCTTCGTTTCGCAGAACGAGAAGGAGATACTTGAGGAGACAAGAAAGCACACGGATTGGATTTGCGATGAGCGTAAAATGAAACTCGCGAAACCAGGTGTTATATACATGCACGCTTTACCAGCCGACAGGGGAAATGAAGTTGCTGATTCAGTTATAGATGGTCCATCTTCTGTAGTTTACGACGAAGCCGAAAACAGACTTCACACAGCCAAAGCAGTTATGGCACTTACAATGGGAGGGAGATAATACGCAGTGCGATCTGTGTCTTGTTAACAGCAGGATATATCTGGAAGGTGAATTCGTAGAAGCCGATCTGGGAATCAGAAAAGGTAAGGTGTGTTCTATCGGTCATGGTATTGA
>QNAO01000025.1 GCA_003641785.1 Thermotogae bacterium | reverse complement strand
CAATATTTCCCTTAAAGTTTGAAGTATGCGCTGAGCAGATTCAAAGAAGACGACAAGGGCTTCCTCTTTCAAAAGGGTTCTAATCACCCTTCTGAGCTTTTTCCCTCGAGGCAGAAAACCAAGGAAAATGACTTTTTTCGAAGGTAAACCACTCGCCGATATCGCCGCTGTTAAAGCGCTCGGTCCGGGCACAACATCGATTTCAATGCCGTTGTTCCAGCAAGCATCAACCAACAACCGCCCTGGATCAGAGATACACGGCATTCCCGAATCAGTCACTAAACAGAGATTTGCTCCAGTTTTCAACATGTTTAATATTTTCCAAGCAGATCGCTCCGCATTGTGAACGCCATAAGACAACAGCTTCTTGCTGATGTGATAGTGCTTCAACAAGTAATAAGTCCGCCTTGTATCTTCTGCGACAATCGCATCGCATGAACGAAGACACTTCAAAGCCCGGATTGTTATATCTTCAATGTTCCCAATTGGCGTTCCCACAAGAATTAGTTTTCCAGACAAATTCCCTCCTCCTCAAAACCGCCTTTCTCAACAGCGGAAATGGGAGAGCCATTTCTTCATGTTTTCCTAAGATCACTTCGAATTCCTTTATCAGAGCCGTGCAAAGGTCCTCGAGTGTTACCTCGCCGAAGTCCAAGAGCGCCCCAGCGTTCATTCGCAGAAACTGATCGGTGTCTAGGAACAAGCATTTTTCGTACTCTTCAAAATGTTGTTTTAAGACGATCGAACCGTGTTGTAGTATGAATCGTTCCGTTCTTACCTGAGCGCTTCCGACCACTTTTCTTCCATTGATCTTTATCTCATACGCTGAGGCAGAGTCAAAACAGGCGTGTGTCCTTTGAAATTGCTTCCTGTTCGGTCTTTCAACAGAGACATCGAATCCAAGTTTTCTTAAAGCTCCTTCTATACACTTCGACACTATGAGATATAAGCCAAGAACGCTTTCCTTTGAAAGAATGTGCGACTTTGGTATTACCAACGAGTAAGTCAGTTCATCCCAGTGAAGAACAGCTCTCCCGCCAGTTGGCCTCACAACACAGTCGATTCCCATCTCACTCATGTAGGATTCATTAAGACGCACACGTTTTTGATGCTTTCCCAAAGAAAGAGTTGGTTTTGCCCAGTTGTAAAGGCGCAATGCCGGTTCCTGCAAGTGATTCCCCATTTCTACATCAACAGCCATGTTCAGATCTCCCAGTAATCCCCATGTTCTAAATACTTTCATTCATGTCCTCCTCACTAAAGGGGTCTCTTTCTCGGAATTCCACATCGCCTTGGATAGCAGTCAGGTGTGGGAGCTGTCTTTCTGAGCTTCAGTAACGCTCTTTTTTCGTTAGTTATCAAGTGATACTCAACAACGTCCAAAATTTCCAGATGAAGAGTTTTCAAAGCGTTCTCTGCTTCTTTTAGTTCTTCCTTCCATTTGGAACCTTTGTAGAAGAGAAGAGTTCCTCCTACCTTGCAGGACGCCGAAGATATTTCGCAAAGAATGTTGAGTGGAGCGACAGCCCTGGCACTCACAAAATCAAAACATTCCCTGTTGACTTTTGTGTAGTGCTCTGCGCGCCTTTTGATAGGAACAACGGGCAATTCAATTGATTCTGTGATCCTTCGTAGCCAAGCTATTTTCTTCGACGAAGAATCGAGCAACACGGCTTCAATGGGAAAAATGGCACAAAGCACAACACCGACAACCCCGCTTCCCGTGCCGATGTCCAGCAGTTTCCCCTCAATGTTCCTCACAGGCAACAACACATCGGCTACGTGCTTGTGAACGGCTGTGCGGAAATCGCTGATTGAAGTCAGATTGAATGGGGCTTTCAGCAGTTTTTCAATGTAAAAACTCAGTTTTTCTGCAGCTTCGTTGGAAATATTTATTCCGTACTCACTGAGAATCTCTTTCAAGATCGAAACTCCCATCAACAAAGAAAGTTCTAAGTTATTATATATCAGAAGTATGAATGAGGACCCTTGGCATTAATGTAGGGAAGTCTTCTGAGAACGCGTTTAATGGTAGGATAAATCTGAGGAGGGAACTTTCATACACAGAGTAGATCTAAACGCTGATTGTGGAGAGTCTTTTGGAACTTACAGGCTCGGAAACGATGAACAACTCTTTCGCTATATCACCTCTGCTAATATCGCATGCGGCTTTCACGCTGGTGATCCGAATATCATGAGACGGACTGTCAGGCTCGCTGTGAACGCGGGCGTGTCTATTGGAGCTCATCCAGGTTTCCCAGACCTAATTGGTTTTGGAAGAAGAAACATGGAAATCTTGAAAGATGAGCTGGAAAACTATGTGTTGTATCAACTTGGAGCGCTTTATGCAGTTGCGAAAGCCGAAAAAAAGCAACTGACACATGTCAAGGCTCACGGTGCGCTGTACAACACTGCTTGCAGCAGAGTAGATTACGCTGAAGCTATTGTCAAAGCGATGAAGTCCTTCAGCAGAGATTTGATTCTAATAGCTCCTCAGAATTTCAAGATCGCGGAAGTCGCACAAGCTGAAGGTTTGAAAGTGGGATTTGAATTCTTTGCCGATAGAAATTACACATCTCAGGGCACTTTAGTGCCGAGAACTCACGAGAACGCTTTGCTTAAAGACATCAATCAAATAGCAAGAAGAGCTGTTAAAGTGATTAAAGAAGGAAAAGTGGAGAGCGTAGATGGAAAAGAAATACAAATGAATGTTCACACGATATGTGTTCATGGAGACACACCCCACGCAGTTGAAATCGCAAGGAACTTAAGAAAATCTCTTGAAAACGAAGGAATAGCTATTACCAAGCTGTGTGAGCTGATATGATCTACGACAATCCTGTCATAAAGGAAAGTGGAGGATACGTCGTCTACATCGAGTTCTGCACGGGTATCAATCTGAATTGCAACACTTGTGTGCAGAAGCTCTGGCAAGCCCTCATGGAGCTTTCAAAAAGTGGTATCGATGGTGGTATTGAAGAGATCGTTCCCGCGTATTCCAGTTTGACGATATTCTACAATCCTGAAAAAACCTGTGCAGAGAAGCTGAGAAAAACTGTTTTGCAGCAGTGGAAGAAACTAAAAGATAAGAAGTTGCCCCTTGAATCTTCACTCTGGATGATACCCGTGGCGTACGGCGGTACGTTTGGTCCAGACCTGGAGGAAATCCTTGCTGCTACAAAATTGAGTTATGAAAGCTTCATCGCTGTCCACACATCAAAGGAGTATTTGTGTTACATGCTCGGTTTCACACCGGGTTTTGTGTACCTTGGAGATGTTGACGATAGAATCGCACTGCCAAGATTGAAGAGTCCCAAATCCCGAATCGCTCCGGGTTCCGTCGGAATTGCAGGAAAACAGACAGGCATTTACGGTGTAGAAAGTCCGGGCGGCTGGAGAATCATAGGCAAAACGCCGATCAAGATGTTTGATCCCAGGAGATCTCCTCCAATCGCGATCAAGCCTGGTGATAAGGTTAGATTTTATCCAGTTACAGTTGAACAGTACAAGCAGATGGAAGGTGTCTATCTAACAGACTTGTCCACATCACAGGGGGAACAAAATGAGCATTGAGATAATAAACAGTTTTTTCGCCTCAGTCCAGGATTTTGGAAGAAAGGGATACAGGTCACTGGGAGTGCCTGTGGCAGGTGCCATGGATCAGCTCTCTGCCGCTTATGCCAATACTTTGGTGGGAAACAGATCTGACGAAGCTTTAATCGAAGTTATAGGTGGCAGTTTTTCATTTAAAATCTTGAAAGAATCCCTCATAGCTGTAACAGGTGCCGATGCGGATCTGATCGTAAATGACACCAAGGCAAGGACATGGAGAGCTCTGTTCGTTAATGAGGGATCCATGATTGAGATAAGGCTGAAGCAGCGAGGGTTAGTGAACTACATCTCGTTTGCAGGAGGAATAGATGTTCCATCCTTAATGCAAAGCAAGTCTACTTACTACCGTGGTGGATTTGGAGGATTCCATGGAAGGCTTTTGAAAAACGGTGATGTTCTTCCTCTAAAAACAACTGATGTTCACTCAGTTTTGGACGAGGTCGCAGGCAAGAGGCCAACAAAAGATGTTTTAGAAAGAATACCGGATCGCGATGAAATTTTGAACTTGCGTGCAACTAAGGGTATACACGCAGATCTTTTTTCAGAAGATTTCAACAGAATCTTTCAATTCATCTACACGGTGGGCTCTTCATGCGATAGAATGGGCTACAGGTTGGAGGGTCAGTGCATTGAAAAAGCCAGAACACTGGGACGTGTGATCACAACAGCTGTGGATCGGGGATATGTGCAGCTTCCACCAGATGGCAAACCAATAGTGCTTATGGCAGATTCTCAAACAACGGGAGGATACGCCGTGATACTTCACGTCATACGTGAAGATGTGGACAGGCTGGCCCAGTGTTCCACAGGACACAAAGTGAGATTTTCTCTCATAGATACAATGAAAGCCGAACAATTCACAGCGCTTTATTCATCGATTTTGAGAAATCCTCCACTGCAAGAACCTGAAGAAGAATATTATGGTGAGTCACCCTGGTGACACGATCTTTGGAGGAGAGGATTCATTGAAAACAGACGATATGTTTAGATTTGATGATTTCTTTCGTGACACATTTGGCAAAATAACGGGTATAGATGAAGCCGGTAGAGGAAGCCTGGCTGGTCCAGTTGTTGCCGCCGCAGTAATTCTTGAGAATAGCTCTATTCCCGTACGTGACTCAAAAGAATTGAACTTTTCAGAGAGGGAAGACATATTTCAACAAATCGTTTCTACCTCAAAAGTTGGAATAGGCCTTGCAACTCCAGAAGAAATAGATGTTTTCAACATCTTTCAAGCAACTCGACTGGCAATGAACAGGGCTCTTGAAAATCTCGGCGACAGGGAAGCTTATCCGCTCATTGACGGTAAGAACCTCAGACTGTCAAGGCAAGGCAGTTGTGTGATAAAAGGCGATGCAAAAAGCGCGAGCATCGCCGCTGCATCGATCGTTGCTAAGGTTATTCGAGATAGAATAATGATTTCCTATCACAAGGTATTTCCCGTGTACATGTTTTACAAAAACAAGGGGTATGCAACCGCTGAGCACAAAAAATTTCTTTGCGAATATGGACCAACAGTAATTCACAGGCTGACTTATGAGCCAGTTTTGAGCGCTATTAGAAAACGCGGTAGTCTAAATTTCAAGATTACTGAAATAAGTCTACGCAGATTTGAGAGCATCAACAAAAAGCTTGGAAGACGAGAAAAATTAACGGATATTTAACTATCTCTAAAGCCTCACTTGCTATGATGTTGCTATAAACGTCAAAGGAGGGAGACGGATGACTATAGAGGAAATTTTCAACATGGTTCGAGATGAAAAAATACAGTTTATCCACCTGCAGTTTTCTGATATAAACGGCACACTCAAAAATGTTGAAATACCTTCTCAGGAAATAAAAAGAGCTTTCGAATCAGGAATCATGTTTGATGGTTCCTCAATAGAAGGATTTGCCCGAATTGAAGAATCAGACATGTTTCTTAAACCCGATCCAGAGACATTTGCAATCTTGCCATGGAGCACTAATGGTATTAAAAGCGCTCGCGTAATATGCGATATCTACAAGCCCAATGGCGAGCCTTTTGAAGGAGATCCCCGCTACAGACTGAAGCTTGTCGTGAACAAGGCCAGATCCCTTGGCTTTGAGATATTCGCTGGCCCGGAAATAGAGTTTTTCGTCTTACCGAGAGACAACAACGGATTCCCGGTGGCACAGCTTTTGGACCACGGCAGTTACTTTGATTTGCTTTCTCTTAACAAAGTGGAATCACTCAGGAGCGAGGTAGCCGTTGCCCTAAAAATGATGGGAATAGATGTTGAAGCATCTCATCACGAGGTCGCACCCTCACAACATGAGGTAGATTTTCGCTACAGCAAACTCGTCAGAGCCGCGGATAACACTCAAACGGTCAAACTTGTTATAAAAACACTTGCAGTCAGACATGGCTTATGTGCCTCGTTTATGCCAAAGCCGTTTTTCAATATCAATGGCTCTGGTATGCATACTCATTTGAGCCTTTTCCATAACGGAACAAATGCGTTTTTCAATCCAGATGACAGTCAGGATTTATCAGATACACTTCTTCACTTCGTTGGTGGTATACTAACCCATGCCAGGGAAATAACTGCGGTCACAAACCCGACAGTTAACAGCTATAAAAGGCTTGTACCTGGATATGAAGCACCTGTAAATGTGGCCTGGTCAATGGGAAATAGATCCAGTCTCGTGAGGATTCCGATGGTTCGGGGAAATGGAACACGAATCGAATACAGAGCCCCAGATCCTTCTTGTAACGCCTACTTGGCTTTTGCGGTTATTGTTGCTGCGGGTTTGAAGGGTATTGAAGAAAAGGTTCAGGTTCCCCAGCCAGTGGAGCAAAACATTTACTCTTTGAACGAGAGTACAAAGGGACAACTTGGCATTCAAACACTTCCTTGCTCGCTAAAGGAGGCGCTGGATCTGATGAAGCGTTCGGATTTTGTCAGAGATGTGCTTGGTGAACACATCTTCAAGAAGTTTCTTGATTTGAAGCGAAGAGAGTGGCGAGAGTACAGTATCCACGTTACAGATTGGGAAGTTCACAAATACATAGATGTGTGAGGATCTGAGCATGAATTTCGACATTGGAGAGCAGGAGGAACTGCATCCACCACCTGAGGAACTGCACCTTTTTTCCGAAATGAGGCTCCACAAAAATGATATTCCCTCCAAAATCGTTATCAACTTCAAGCGAGAGAACACGTATTTGGCTTTTGTTTCTTTCCACACCCTTCGTTGGATAAACCGCAGTGCGTACATCACATTTTACGTTGAACCAGGTTGTAGAGGGCAGGGAATCGGTAAGAAATGCCTGAAAACAGCCATTGATTTTGTTTTCAGGACTCTGAATCTTCGCAGATTGTCAGCAGAGGTTTACTCTTACAATAAGGTGTCCGCAAATCTTTTGAAAGATCTTGGATTTGTCTGTGAAGGGCGCTTGAGATCGGCTAAATTCCACAATGAGAAGTATTATGATATTCTCGTCTTTGGCCTACTTAAGAAAGATTGGAAAGGAGGAGGGGGTGATGAAAGAAAACAGAATTCTCATCGTGGACGATGAGAGAAATGTGAGAGGCCTTTTGAGAAAGATTCTGGAAGAAGAGGGTTACAATGTCGCAGCAGTTGCAACTGGAGAAGAGGCTCTTGAAGAAATAAAGAAAGGTGACTTCAAATTGATCACAGTTGATATAAAACTGCCAGGTATTTCTGGAATAGAGTTCATAAAAAGAGTTAGAACCCAAGGACTCGATACGCCAATACTTATCATTTCAGCGTTAACAAATGCCGTTCCTATCGTCGAAGCGATAAAGAGCGGGGCAAATGATTACCTTTCAAAACCATTTCCGTCTCAGGATCTTGTTAGGAAAGTTAGAGAACTTGTAGCCGTAGATCAGATAACATTTGAGAAACTTGAAAGACGCATAGAGGAAAAACTGTCAGAGGGTAAATACGCGGTTGCTGAAAAGATGGCACGGCAGCTTTTCGCGCTGAGACCTTCGGCTGATGCCCATTACGTTTATGCCAATGTACTGCAAAACCTCGGCAATCATAAATTAGCCTTGAGGCATCTCAGGGCCGCCTTGTCTCTGGATCCAAATCACAAGAAAGCTTCAAAGGAGATTCAAAAATATGAAAAAGAACACGAAGAAAAGAACTGAGGGACTTTACATTGTAATTGTTGGTTGTGGCAGAATAGGTTCAATAATAGCTTCCCACGCTTCATCAGCGGGTACTAATGTGGTAATTCTGGATAAGGACGATAACGCTTTTGAGGCTCTGGCGTCTGATTTCACAGGTTTCACAATCACAGGAGATGCAACGGAGTTGGAATACTTAAAAGAAGCCAAGACCGATCGTGCAAATATACTACTGGCCTTGACTGCAGAAGACAACACAAATTTTATGATAGCCACTGTGGCGAAATACTATTTCGGTGTTAACAAGGTCGTGGCGCGCGTTAATGAACCAGAAAACGAAGAAATATTCAAAGAATTCGGCGTAACCATTATATCACCAACAATGCTGATGGTGGAACAAATCAAATCTTTTCTAAGCTCGGAGGGAGCACTTTGAAGATAGTCATTATAGGTGGTCAACGTATAGCTTATCATCTCACTCGATCTATGATTTCCAAAGGATACAGAGTTTACGTGGTAAACAAAAACGCTTCTTTTTGTGAGGAGCTCGCAAAAAGGTTTTCAGCTGTTGTAATCCACGGAGATGGAAGCAAAAAGAAAGTGCTGGATCAAATCGAATTTATGAAAAACGACATAGCGGTCGTTTTAACCAACAGGGACAAAGATAACCTGATTATTTCTCAGATGATTCGCCGCTATTACGGAGTTGAAAGAGTTGTCACGCTTGCCAACGACCCAGACAACATCGAGATATTTGACAGACTGGGCATTCACGTAGCTGTGAGTCCAACTATACTCCTCGCTCAAACGATACAAAATCTGTTATTTGTCGATGAAATGCTTCAGTTCTTTCCTATGGAAGAAGGGAAACTTGCTTTCCTGCGCTTGGAAATACCGCCAACATCGCCTTCTACCGGGAAAAAACTGAAGGAAATAGTTCTGCCGGAAGACAGTGTCATTGGAGGTATAATCAGAGGCAACGATTTTCTTATACCAAGAGGGGACACCTCTCTACAACCACAAGACAGAGTTTTTGTCATATGTGATCCCAAAGTTCAAACCAGGGTAGTAGAAGCGCTGGTAGGTGCTTAAAATGGTGTTCAAAACGGTCTTGAAATCTAATTATTTTATCATAATGAAGGTTCTGGGAAATCTTTTTCTGTTGTTTTCACTTGTTTTGCTTTTCCCAGTTCTTTTCTGCTTGTT
>QNAO01000024.1 GCA_003641785.1 Thermotogae bacterium | reverse complement strand
GAGAATATCGGCTGTCTTAAAGGAAATGCGGGGAGAAAAAATCGACGTGTTCAAGTGGTCTGATGACCCAAGACAACTCATTGCTAACTCACTGGCTCCCGCTTCAGTAACGAGCGTGGAAATACTGGACTCAGAAAGAAAGGCTGTCAGAGTACTTGTTCCACCAACACAGCTTTCATTGGCTATTGGAAAGGGTGGACAAAACGCCAGACTTGCCGCAAAACTGACAGGATGGAAAATAGACATCAAGCCTGTTATGAATACATAATACATCGATAACCATCTTGTAATATCAAACTGGTTTCATGGAACTTGAGTGAACAGTACCGAGGAATTTCAGAAAGGAGGAAACACATGATTTACGAAGCTCTGCGTAAGGAATTACGCGCAAAAAGACACAGAATGACCGCCCAGAGAGAAATTGTCCTTAGAGTTTTCGTCAATTCTGGTGGAAAACATTTAGGTGCCGAGGATGTTTACAGACACCTCGTGGCAAAAAAGTATAAGATCAGCAAAGCGACTGTTTACAGGAGCGTAGAACTTCTGAGCAAACTCGGATTTCTTCGTAGACTTGAGTTTGGAGAGGGTATCTACCGTTATGAACTCGCGACACAAAGCGACAACAAAACTCTGCACCAGCACATCATTTGCAAGGGTTGTGGAGAAATACTCGAAATAGATGAGAAAATCGTGAAGGATCTGGTACACAATGTCATGAAAAGGACCAAATACAAAATAACGGACTACGACATAAAATTCTATGGATTGTGCAGAAAATGCCAGAACAAGATTAATAGAAACGCGCAACAAAATATGTAAGCCACAATATTAGGTTTCAGAGTGAAGCTGAACACAGATGCAAAGTGAATCAAATGCTCAAGAAATGTTAGAAAAGGATATGTGCCTTTTAGCAGCATTTCTGACAAACCGATCATGCCTAATAAATTCACTATTGATCCGAGAGCCAAGCCGCACAAGCACAGAGTAGCAATGTATATTGCTGGTATTGAAAAGATCGGAGATAGTGGATTCAATCCGTACAACAGCGATATAAAAGGGCTGACCCCTATGAATGCGCTTGTTGAAACTACTAATGGCTGTAACAGCCTTTTTTTGCTTAACTTCTGAGTTAAGAGCACTATGGCTCCTGTTCCCGAGTAGCTCATAAGAAAAGATGGAGAAAGAACAGAGTAGGGTTCAAGAAATACATTGGCTGTCCCTACCAATCCTAAAACATTGAGCGGATGAACGGGGTAATCCATTATTTTGAAAACATTCCAGATCATCAACATCATCGCCGCTCTCAAAGCAGAGGGGGTAGGACCCGTAGAGAGAGCATAAAGCATAGTCAGAATGGTTGTTATAATGCGTCGTGGAATCATGCGGTAGGTGAAAATGCTTACCAGTATTTCCAAAAAACCGTACACTATAGCAACGTGTAACCCGGAAACGGCGAACACGTGTGAAAGACCGCTTCTTTTTACTGCACTGGAAAGGTTATCATCAAGCGTCCTTTGCGAAAAGAAAAGGCTCTCAGCTATCTGAGCTTTGTCTTTTAGCGTCTTTTGTAGCAATTGTTGAAATCTTTCACGCCAGATAAATAGATAAGCTCTGAGCTTTTCAAATCCCTGCAGTGTTCTCCTGGTGCTTTGTGAAATATGTGGCGTCAAAACATATGCGGGATAGCCAACTCTCGATTCGATTTCACCGTAAGCGTAAAAATCGTAACCTAACGGCAGCTCATCTGAGTTTACCTGCACATTGTGCTTCAATCTCATCCACTTGTTGTCTTTCCAAATCATCACATCCGTTGCTATAACACTGCGTGCACGCACTTGAGTTACAAAGCCAATCATTTCGTAACTGCCTGGTAGCACGGACCGAATTCCAAGAATAGCACCAATGATAACAGCAAAAGCCAAAACTTTGGTTTCAATTCGTTTGAGAAACACCAAAGGAACAAGGAATATAACCACAGCAAAAACCGGGGAAAGTAAAACCCCGGTTGCGAGACCAAGAAAAAACAATAACCAGAAAAACTTCATGCGCCGAACTTTTCCAACCTCATTCCGTGAGCGAGGATTAAACTCATGACATCCAGTGCCTGAACAGTGCCAAGAGTTCCGCGTGCGCACTCAAATTCATCGAACTTGCTATTCAACCCCTTCCTTGAAAACTCAGATTGAATCATCAGTGGCACTGGATGCCAGCTGTGGGATTTCATCAAGACAGGAGTTGAATGATCACCAGTGACAGCGAGCACATCGGGATTCAACTTGATGAGCTCTGGAATAAGCCTATCCACTTCTTCTATCACTTTAACCTTGGCTTCAAAGTTTCCGTCCTCTCCATACGAATCTGTCTTCTTTATGTGTACGTAGAAAAAATCAAAATCATTCCAGCATTTTTTAAGAGATTCAAGCTCATCTTGTATTTCTGAACCTGTTTTTACGACTTCCATTCCTACCAATTTTGCAATTCCACGATACATGGGATAAGTCGCGATGGCCGCAGCCTTGAGCTTGTAAATTTCTGGGAACTGCGGCAGGTGAGGGTATTTAGAGAACCCTCTTATAAGTGCAAAATTCATCTTTGGTTCATTTTTCAATGTGTCACGAATTCTACGCATCAACTCATTGACTATCTCGGCTGTTTTATTAGCAGAACTGGTGAGCGGCTTTGACCACTCTATCGGACGACCCTCTTTCTGAGGATCAGCATCGGTCAGTTCATCACTCAAATCATCACCAGTTAACTTCACGACAAACCTATGTTCCTTGCCAGGATAGAAACTGACCCGCACACCTTGTATCTCCCTGATAGAACTATTTAAGAGCTCAACGATTTTAGAACTCACCTCGGTTGCGGGTCTTCCAGCCCGTCTGTCAACAACAATACCATCTTTTACAGTCGCAAAGTTGGCACGAGCGACGACGTCCTTCGCACCCACTTCAACATCTGTCCCCAGGGCTTCTAAGATACCTCTACCTATCTGGTACTTCACGGGATCATATCCAAAGATTCCCAGATGACCAGGACCGCTTCCCGGCGTTACTCCGGGAAAAACTGGTATCGTTTGTCCCAACTCACTCTGAGATGCAATACTGTCAAGGTTTGGAGTCGAAGCCGCCTGTAGTGGAGTTCTACCATTCACCGGGAGGTCACCAACACCATCCATAACCAACAGAACAAGCTTGGTTTCTGCTTTTTGCACAATCTTTGAGATAAACTCTTGCCGATCGTACATCTTCAACACCTCCTCTTTGCTTTTGTCATAGCAAGAGCAAAATCGCGAATTTCACGCGAATCGATGTTTTTAATTTCCTCCTCAGAGGGATCTATCATGAGAATCTGAACAAGCTTGAGCAGCAACTCACTTCCTTTCCCCGAAAAATCAAAAGAGAGATCTTCAAAGGAAAAGCTCTCCTCTTCAAGCTTAGAAAGTCTTCTGGCAAATTCAAAATCACAGTCTTGAATGACGGGGATTACATCCCAAAGAAAATGTTCTAAATTGAAAATACCTTCGTCAACAATAAGCAGAAAACAACGCATCAATGCTATTGACACGCCCAACATTGTCCCACTACCAAAAAGCGCAACAGATGTCTTTGTTATGCTCTTTTCAAGTGCAATGGGATCTCTCGCTGAAGCAAATAAAATTGCCAAAACTATGTCGAGGTTCTTCGATGTGTCTGCGTTTGTATCCTGCATTGGGAAAAATCCGTTGCGAAGTTGCTCGATTCTCGGAGTGCTTTCCAAAAGGTGCGCCAGTCTCACAAGATCCACATCTGGTTGTAAGAACGGCTCGATTTTCTCGACAGTTTCCTTCAACCAGTCTGGTGCTTCTATCTGATCGAAGCGCCACCTTTCAAGAAAAAACAGCAGTTCTTTCGCTTTGTCACTATACTGTTTAGGAACCCTTTTCAAAAGTTGTTTACCTTTATCAAGATCTACAAATACGGTGAGAAGAGCATGGTTATACGATATATACGGATCATCGCTTTTCTGCTTTGCCTTCTCAATTTCCTCAACTGCCTGCTCGTAGAATCCTAATCTTCTCAATTGCAGAGCGTATTCATTCAGATAGATCGGGTTATCGCTTTCTTTACAAAGCTGATTGAGAATCTCAAGCGCCTCAAAGTGCTTGCCCAATCTTATGAGAGTATGACTCAGATTCAGCTTCGTGTCCGCGTCATTTTCGTTTATTTTCAACGCGGCTTTTAGGTGATTCTCCGCCTTCCTGTAGCTTTGAAGAACGTTGTACAACACACCCAGCCTCGCATGGGCTTCGAAGAAATCTTCATCCTTTTCTACCACGAGTTTGTAAAAGTTCTTGGCATCATAAAGGTTACCCATCTCCATACAGCAATCTCCTATTCTCAAGAGCGGCAGTAAGAAGTCTCTGTCAAGATCATGAGATTTTTTGTACTCGGAAATAGCTTCTTGAAAATCCTTCTGAATATACAGCAAGTTACCAAGTTCATAATGCGCCAAAGCGAAGTTGGGATTCTTAGATACACTTGACCTGAGATAGATCTCTGCTGAATCATAATCACCTGTTTTTGTGCTTAGAATACCTGAAAAGAAATCATAGCGATAATCCTTCTTCAAAGCCCCCGCTTTCCGCAAATGCTTCTGCGCTGCCCGATAATCTCCTTTATTCATGAATATCTTTACTTTCTCATAGTAAAAATACAAAAGATACGACAGGTAGTACTCATCTTTACTGATCTCGAACTGAGCCTCTAACCCTCTAATCAAGACATCAATTGGTATGGTATTTTCGTCCAGAATTTTGGGCAAATCCTTTGCAAGAACAGGTACCTTTAAGGGAAGATTCATTTCCTTTGCCTTTTCTGGTTTAATGGGAAGATACACAATCGCTGTTTTCACTCCATCACTTCCTCTGGTTTTTCAAGTGAGAAACGCCCCCATTTACCACTTGCAATTTCATTCAGCAAGACAGCAGTAGCCCTGTTCAGATCAAAAATACCTCCCTTAGCCACCATTCCGCGCTTCTTTGCAAAGCTTTGAACAAATTCATGAGAAGACATATCGGAAGCTCCAGTTGTCTTTAAAAACAAATCAATTGCACGCTCGATCACATTTGGACCGACATGGTCTTTATCTACACAGCCCAACAGTAAGAGCTTCGCACTGAGATCTAAACTCCATATTCTTGGTAACAGGAGTCCTGGAGTATCAAGCACCTTGAGCTTGTCAGATACGAAAAACCACTGCACCCCACGCGTAATACCGGGAACAGCGCCAACAGTCGCAGATCTCTGTCCTTTTAATGTATTGATAAATGTTGACTTACCTACATTCGGAACGCCTATTACCACAGCGAAATAATCTTTAGTGCGAAGAACTTTGGAAAGGAATTTCACTATTTCCTTCTTAGAAATACCCTTGAAAATGGGAAATGCGGCCTGTTGTCTTGATTCGTACCAGGAAAGCCATTGTTTTGTCACAAGGGGATCTGCCAAATCCGATTTAGCGAGAATCACTAAGCTCCGCTTTTTCTTAACAGGTCCTTTGTTGTAAGATCGTGTTGCGATGGGAGCTCTCGCATCCACAACTTCAATAACAAGATCAGTAACTTTTCTCAGTTTATCGAGTTGTGCGATTGTTTTTGCCATGTGTCCTGGGTACCACAAAGTTCTCAGCTCCTTTCAATTGACATTTTAGAACAAAACTTCAAGAATGATGTGTGCTGAGTGTTAAAATACCAATGGAGGGGTTTTTCTTGAGGATACTTGGCTTAATACTCGCGGGAGGTAAAAGTGATAAACTCGGCGCTCTTGTTTCAAAACGCACGAGTGCTGCCGTGCCAGTTTTCGGAAAATACAGAGCTATTGATTTCACTTTGAGTAACATGGTTAATGCCGGTATAAACAAGGTAGGAGTCTTGACCCAATACAATCCACGCAGTTTGATGGATCACCTCGGTTCGGGAAAAGAATGGGACCTCGACAGAAAAAACGGCGGACTTTTCCTTCTTCAACCTTATCTCAGCAAGCACGATGAGTACTGGTACAGAGGAACAGCAGATGCAATTTACCAGAACATGACACTCCTGAGGCGCGGGGAAGAGAGTCACGTGTTGATAGGATCCGGTGATCACATATACAAAATAGATTTTACACGCGTGTTTGACTTTCACATCTCTACAAGAGCTGATATAACACTGCTTGTTAAGAAAATGGACTCCAGTTATGATCTATCGCAATACGGAATCGTTGAGCTTTCTGGAACTCGAATCGTATCTATTGAAGAAAAGCCGCAGAAACCGAAATCAAACATCGCATTCCTGGGAATTTATTTTTTGAGAAAACAGTTGTTGATGGAGCTTCTTTACTCATTTGTTCCATCAGGGGAACATGACCTGCTCAACATCATCATCTCAAATTTGAACAAGCTGAACATTCAGGCTTTTGTCTTTGATGGATATTGGCGCAACATAAAGAAGGGAATCACAGAATACCTCAGAATCAACATGGATATTTTGAACAAACAGATCAGAAAGGAGCTGTTTTACAACTATGGCAAGATTTACACAAAACTGAAAGATTTTCCACCTCCTAAAATTGGTCTCAACGCCAGAGTCGTCAACTCTGTGGTCTCAGATGGTTGTATTGTGAACGGTAAAGTTGAGAACTCTGTGTTGTTTCGAGGAGCTGTTGTGAAAGCTGGTTCAACTGTTAGAAGATCTCTAATCATGCAAGAATCCACTATAGAAGAAGGCGCCTTGGTTGAGAACGCTATTCTCGACAAAGAAGTGATCGTTCGCCAGCAGATGAAGCTTGTGGGAGAGAACCTTCCTTCTGTTGTCGAAAAAAGAACAGTACTGTGAAGGTGGTAATGTGAGAAAAGTGATTGCGTTGATACTCGCTGGAGGGCACGGGAGACGCCTGGGAGTGCTTACAGAAAAAATAGCAAAACCGGCTGTTCCATTCGGAGGTAAGTACAGACTCATAGATTTCACTCTCAGCAACTGTGTTAACTCCGGTATATACAACATCGGTGTCTTGACTCAGTACAGACCTCATATCTTGAACAATCACATTGGTATAGGAAAGCCGTGGGATCTGGACAGGAAGAAAGGCGGAGTTACTATATTACCCCCATTTCTTGGCGGCATGGGGGGATGGTACAAGGGCACTGCTGATGCGGTTTTTCAAAATATGGAATTTGTTGATAGATTCAACCCAGACTTCGTTGTGATACTCTCTGGAGATCATGTCTATGCGATGGATTACAACGACATGGTGGATTTCCACATCTCCAATGGAGCCGAAGCAACTATCGCTTGCATAGAAGTGTCTATCACCGAGGCAAGCAGATTTGGGATAATAGTGTCAGATCCTTCGTCGAAGATCGTTGAGTTTCAGGAAAAACCAAGCAAGCCGAAATCAAGCTTAGCGTCTTTGGGAATATACGTTTTCAACTGGAAATTTCTGAAAGAATATCTCGAGCGCGATGGAAAGGATAAGACGAGCAACCACGACTTTGGGCACGACGTGATACCCAAGATGCTGAAAGATGGTCGAAATCTTTATTCATACCGCTTCTCGGGCTACTGGAGAGATGTTGGAACTATAAAATCTTACTGGGAAAGCAACATTGAACTCACAAAGCCTGTTCCTCCTCTGAACTTATACGATGCAAACTGGCGATTCTATACACAGACTGAAGAAATGTCGCCAGCTTACTGTGATCCTAACGCAGTTGTTATAAGCTCTATAATAAGTGAGGGCTGTGAAATAAGTGGGGGTGTGGAAAACTCTGTCATCTTCCAGGGTGTTAAAGTGGGAAACGGATGCGTAATAAGAAACAGTATCGTTATGACCAACAGTGTTATCGAAGATAACTCAACGATAGAGAATGCCATAATTGCAGAAAATGTTTTCATCTCAAAAAATGTTAAGATCGGTGTGGGAGAAAATGCTCCCAATCAGCTTGACAGCAACGTGTATGCAGGAGATATAACGGTCGTTGGTATGGAAGCAAAAATTCCACAAGGAACTGTTGTGGGCAAAAACTGCGTCATTGGAATAGGCGTGAATGAGTCTGATTTCGAGAGTTTGGAGATCCCTTCAGGGAGTTTTGTACTACACAAGGAGTGATCAAATCTGGATTTCTATTTTGTAAAGGTACTCTTTAGAAGCAGATTGACAGCCGAGAACATTGTGGGTTTCTTATTTGGAAAGATGAATCAGCCTCCTGAATATGATTTCATAGCCGTACCTTCGAGATACGCGAACTTTTTGAAAATAGATCTTTCTGAAAACTACACAACTTTTATGAAAACATTCAACGAAACCAAAACGAAGCTTTTCAACCAAATCCCGGAAGTAGCCGATATTTCGAGGGAATTCTGTAATTACGTAAAAACGTATATAGTGCGAAAGGGTCCTTCTCTTTTCGGCTCAGAGCTCTCCGCTGCTCTCAGGGATAACGACTCAGATCTGGTGCACTACATTCTCGAAGAGCTGACAAAGGACTGGTCACTGAAGATGGAGATAACAGTGGAATTTTCCACTCTCAAATACGAAGAAATATCGGCAATGAGTTTTCTTCATATATGGGAAGATCTCGATGACAGTAATGTTCAAGAGGTCATGAAGAGACCCGACATCGCGAGTCTTCCCGAAGCCTTTCCAATCGTGGATCCAATCGCTGGTAGAAGCATAACCGAGTTTGACATCGGAGATCCCGTGTTCTTTGTTGTCATCAACGCAAGAGATCCAGGACTCATGGAGAGGCTTCAAAAGCTTTTTCCAAAGAACTTTTTTGAAGGTAAAAACACTGTGCCACTTGCTGGAACTCTTGTTGCAAAAGAGCTCGTGAAAACAAGTAGACGTGATTTTTATCTTCTCAAAGTGGATATGGGTGATGGCCTCTTAGCGAGATGTCTTGTTCCCAAGAATCTGAAAATCATGTCCGATTATCAGCGCTATGAAATGAAAGTAGCTTCACAAAATGAGAAAAAATGGGAAAAGGAACTCGAAG
>QNAO01000023.1 GCA_003641785.1 Thermotogae bacterium | reverse complement strand
TATTACCTTCCGAAGCTTAGACACGACAATCCAAAAGTGGTTGCCTACCTTGTGGACGTTGTTTGTTACTGGACCGCAATGGGTATTGATGGCTGGCGCTTTGATATGCCATGGTGCATAGAACCCGGTTTTTGGAGGAAAATCACACAGGCTGCTCTTAAGGTGAACAAAAACCTTTTATTGATTGGTGAATACTGGAGAGAGCCTCTGGAATTTCTTGAGAACTATCCCTTTCATGGGACGATGGACTACATTTTCAGAGAAAAAACTATACAGCTCCTCAACTCAGAGATTCAGCCAAAGGAGTATTTGAATTCAATTGCGTATAAGTTCAAAGAGAACGAGAAAATCATGAATTGCTGGAATATGCTATCCAGTCATGACACTCCCCGTCTTTTAGGACAGCTTCACAGAAACGTGAGCAAAGCGATTGTCGCTTTTACGTTACAGTTTACACTCCCAGGGATGCCGGTAATTTACTATGGAGATGAAATAGGCCTTTTTGGTGGTAAGGACCCTGATTGCAGAAGAACCTTCGACTGGAACGAAACTCACTGGAATAGACGGCTTTGGGAAACTATAAAAACTCTCATAGACCTTCGCAAAACAAGTGAGGCTCTATCGAATGGCGATATAAGGATTATTCGAACAACACAGAATGGTTTCACTTTTGAAAGATTCACAGCTTCAGAATCTGTTAAGATATTGATTGATCTGAAACACTACAAGGCAGTGATATATGTTCAGAAAGGCAAGTCAATGCCAAAAGGGTACATAGTGCCGTGATGCTTTCAACGATCAGGAGATCTGATCAAGAAACGAAAAGAGCGCACAACTTTTCATTTAAAAAGGTATCTCACTGAGCCATGACGATATTAGGGAGGAACACGATTTGAAGAGCTCTGTGGAGTGTATTCCATGTAACATTAGCTCACTAATCCGGATTCTGAAGAGAACCAACGCAACACCTCTGCGTTTAGAACAAGCTGTGAAGAACTATATGAACAGAATTCTGAACTTTGAAAATTGGCAAATGACCCCCGTTCATTTGGCAAGAGAAACTAAAGAAGTTATAACAGAACTCTTCGGTGCAGTGGATCTTTACCAAGATATGAAGGACTCTTCAAATGAATTGCTTCTTTCCATGTATAATGAACTCAAAGACGAAGTCATTAGATCTGCTGATCCTGTTGACAAAGTGCTTAGATTCTCGGTTGCGGGAAATATCATAGACTTCGCGCCCGGGCACGAAATAGACGTCATGAAAACGCTGAAAAGCTCCGTCGAGATAGATTTTGCAATAGATCATTTGGCTCTTCTAAAAGAAGAATTGAAAAGCGCTAAGAGTGTTCTGCTGATAGGTGACAACTGTGGCGAAGCTGTTTTAGACAAGCTCTTCTTAGAGATCATAGATGTGCCCGTGAAGTACTTTGCTGTGAGAAGTGCTCCTGTTCTGAATGATGTAACTATCCGAGAAGCGCGACTTGCAGGTATTGACAAAGTTGCCACAGTTATAGAGAGCGGTTCTGACGCTCCTGGAACCTTGTTAGATAGGGTAACAAAAGAATTCAGCGACATCCTTTATAACGTTGATGTAGTCATCTCAAAAGGGCAAGGAAATTTTGAGAGTTTAAGTGAGCTCAACAGAGACGTTTTCTTTCTTCTAATGTCGAAATGTGATGTGGTGAGCGATTATATAGGAGTAAACAAAGGCAGTTTTGTAGCTATGAAAAAAAGCTTTGCAACGATGCGTTCCGTGCATCTACTTCGATGATTTTCTCTATTCTATCTCCTCTATGGCCCAGCAGATAACTTGTCAAATTCGCCACACTGCACGCGTGATTGGGTATTATCTGGATCTTTTTCCCAACAGACAGCTTTGTTTTTCTAAGTGCCCTAAGTTTGCCCACTTCTTCAGAAAGGCTTTCAACAACGAGCTCTGGATGATCCACAACTATACCATAGCCTCGCACTAATGAAACACCATGTGCACCTTTGTCTAATCCCAAACATTTGCTTCCAGCGTCTATTATGAAAATGTTCTCAGATGGATTTGAAATAACACTTGCCAAAACAGTAAGGGCACACCTTTCTTGTGAAACAACACCTAAAGCAACCTGTATCGCGTCGTAAAAGACGTAATTTCCAGGTCTCAGCACGTTGAAAACATCAGACGTAGCTTCATATTGAAATGTTGGTGTGCACCCCGTTACAACGTATTCGGGAACATATCCACACTTCTCAAGAATCCGACAAGTCCTTTTCATTGACTCTATTTCCTGGTTTGCCACCGCTTTAACTTGCTCTTTGTTTGCTACTGCATACGCATGACCTGGATGTGTGGCAATTCCTTTGAAATTTAGATGCTTCAGGGTTGATAGTTTTTCCATCAGTTCTGGCAGTGCTTCTGGTCTCACGCCAAGTCGGTGCAAGCCGGTATCGATTTTAACCAGATAGTCAAGGTCTATTCTGTATCTGGCAAGCTCCTCGTTGATTATTCGCGCTCCTTCTAAGGTGTCCAGAGTCAGAATGATCTGCGCCTTCTTGGAAAGTTCAAGTATTCTGGCAAGGTTTGCCTTTGATGTGATGGGATAAGCGAGCATGATCTTTTCAAAGCCATGTTCAACCAGCTTGATAACTTCAAGAAGTGTTCCAGTTAAGAAACCCTCAACCCCATAATCATATTGCAAAGATGCTATATAACTGCTCTTGTGCGTTTTCATCATTGGCCAAAGCTGCTTTTTGTTTTCTCTGCATGTCCTTGCTAGTTCAACTATGTTTTGCTCAAGTTTATCTAAATCAACCAGAAAAGCCGGTGTTGGTAAGTCTTGTATCTTCACAAAAATCACACTCCTTTAGTCAATGATTCTTTGAATCCGAGCATTTTGAGCATTGAGTTCAGTGATAATCAAGAGCAAGTTGTCCAACAAGATGAGCTTGTGGAATTTCCAAAAAATACTCCTCATGAGGTGATCAATATTTCACAGAAAAAGCTTAGAGTCCTCGTGATAAGACACAAATAGTGCAGCGCTTTTCACCAATGTCCTATAGCTCACTTTGCAACTTTCCTTGTGGACAACAGAAGCAGCATGCCGGAAATAAGAAACGGTAACCCAGATACAGACACAGCAAAAAGCTTATTGCGACCCGCAGAGAAATAGGCAAAAAAGCTCAGAGCAATGGAAGAAACAGTCATAATCCATGCGCCCAATTTTATGTGGCGCCATGAAACTATGAAAGCTGACACTGGCACCAAGACCAGTATTAGAACCAGGATACCCTCTAAGGGAGCGGACTCAGCGGCTTCTTGAGAAGGTGAAAATACGTTTCCTAAAAGCGCAACTATCCAGTAGCTGGAGACGATAACTCCTATGATTCTGCCGACAAGGCGTGTCATCCTCTGCACCTTCCTTTCAAGCGGATTTTCCTATTTTTTTGAAGAGCCAGGCACCTCCTGCGATTATAAGGACAAGACCAACTATAGGAAGTGCAATGAGAGCAAGCCCTAAAATGATCAAAATGATAACCAAAGCCGCTAACATCAAACCCGCAAAACCCGCGACAATAGGAAAGAACTTGAAAAGCAGGTATATCAAGAAAATCACACCAATTATTGAAAGAAATGCTTGCTTTTTTCTCTTCCTCCAAATGAACTTCAGTTGGTGTTGTATAATAACATACCGTTTCAATGTAGATTATACGCTCAAAGGAGGTAAGGATGGGCGAATTGAAGGCAATCAACTGGATTGAAAAAAACTTGAGCCCAGAATTCTCCACTTCAGAGGAGTTTATTTACAACGAAATGGAATCACAATCCTGCTATTCGTTACCTGTAATATACCAACCCTTTGATTCTACTAAAAAATCTCATTGGGCAGATCGGGGATCACTTTTTGATTATTTGTATTCTACAAATGGTGGAGGGAAGCTATTACTGGACTTTGGGCCAGGAGATGGATGGCCTTCGTTGATCGTCGCTCCACATGCTGCTGAAGTGGTGGGAATAGACTCATCACCACGTCGAGTTAAGGTTTGTAATCAGAATGCAAAACGACTTGGAATCAGGAATGTGAAATTCGTCAGCTACAAAGTTGGTGAGAAGTTGCCATTTGAAGACAACTCATTTGATGGAATCATGGCGGCGAGCTCAATTGAACAGACACCAGACCCAAAAGCTACATTGAAAGAACTGTTTCGCGTATTAAAGCCGGGTGGAAGATTGAGATTCAAGTATGAAGCTTTAGAACAATACAGGAACAGCAAAGAAAAAGATGTGTGGATTGCGGAATTGACCGACAACAGCTGCAAATTGGTTCTGTATGTACGTGACCTTAAACAAGAGTGTGTTACTCAGTATGGAATAACAGTTTCGTTATCAAAGCGAGAAATCGTTGAATTGCTCAAAAGAGATGGTGGTACTCATTTTACAAATATCACAGTACGGTTTTTAGAATCTATAAGACCCAGGATTATTGGCGTGCAGATATGCAGGCTGAAACACCCATCTGGGAGAACATACATTTCCTGGTTAAAAGAGATCGGGTTCAAAGAAGTTCTTCCGACTCACAGTGGAGCGGACGCCGCTGCCAAATTGTTTGAACACTATAAGCAGTTACAAATTCCAGATGACATAGAATCCGTTGATAGGGTGATAAAACCTGTCGTAAGAGTTGCCGTACAGCTAAGTGCTCCAATAGAAACCGACCCGATGATTACAGCAGTGAAATAGAAGATTGTACAGACTACTTTCTCGATCCAAGATAGCTAACAAAAAGGCCTGTTCCTAATCCTATGATAACAAACGCGGCAATTTGACCTGTCAAAAGTCCAATACCGACACCTATCAGCAGAAAAGCTGGAATTGGCCACAGACTTCTATCATCTTTTGGCATTTTTCTGTACCTCCTCGCGTGTTGTAGCATTGCCTTCGATAATTATTAATGTGTTGCGAATCGAAAAGAATAGGACTACTCCAAACATAAGTAAAAAGCTCCAGCTTCCCGTTTGTGCAAAATATCCGGAACTGTTAATGGCCGTGTACCCCAACATGTCCTGGCCGTACACTGCGATGTGGCTTTTCCACAATACATTTGTTGCGGATTGTACTTGCAATATCCACATGTTGAATAAACAGAGTAGTTTCAATGAAAATGTACCATTTCATGATAACTGAATTGCAACTCAGTGTTTGTTGATATATAATAAATGTATAGGCAATTTAAAAACAATTTTCTCAATAATAGAAATTTGATTCGTATCAAAAGGTGTATCTAATATCTATATAACAAGCCACAACTGTATATTATCTGTATAAAATAAATATAATATTATTATATAGATTACAGTACCACGATATGAGGAAATGCGCAACACACAGCAAACTTCAGTTTGATTCAACAACAGTAAGATTCAAATCATGTGTTTGAAAATAACGGGAGGTGAGAATATGAAAAGACTCGCTCTGTTTTTAACAATAGTTTTTATACTTGTTCTGAGTGGATGCATGAATCTGCCTACATCCACAGGTAAGCTAACAGTTTATCTCACAGACGCAGTTTTACCAATTAGCTCTGTTCAAAAACTTGACGTGACAATCGATACGATTCGACTCATGAGTGATACAGAAGACGCTTCGGTCGTTGTAACGAACGAAGCTACCACTGTGAACCTGCTCGATCTGATAGGAAGTGAGATGAGCTTTGGCACAATCGAGACATCAGGAAGTTTTACCCAGCTTAGATTTGAGATAAGTCAAGCCACTATAACGGTGAACAATGAAGAATATGAGCTCACAATCAATTCGAGCTCGTTGGAGTATCCCTTTACTGAACCTCTTGTTATAAGCGCTGATACAACACTTATTCTTGATTTCGATCTTTCGAATTCCATTAAGGTTGTTGGTAGTGGAGATAATCCCAGCGAATTTCACATGACTCCAGTCATTCACTTAAGGCACGGCCATCTGTACGATGTGATCGGCAGAGTTGTTAATGACACAGATGGTGTGCCCAGCGCTCTTGTCGCGCTATTCGACACAAACGAATCAACTGTTGTTGCGGCGACATTTACACATCGGGATTCGAACAAGTGGCAAGCAGGAGAGTTCAAATTCTGCAAGATCGAGCCGGGCGACTATGAAATAAGGGTGTTTTTGAAAGAAACATACCAAAACTGGAGCGACTCAAGTGATGTGCTAACTGCTACACCAGATGCAACGAAAGCTGTAACAGTTGACTACAAAGAAGTCAACGTTGGAGATATTGTTACTCAAAATCAGTGAGTTGGCGGGCTTTGCCCGCCTTAATACAAAACAAGCGTTCTTTGCCCAGCAGTCTTATACCAAGCTTTCTTTTGTGGGAGTATAATCTTACTTTCCATAACATGATGTCTTTCATCTTTCTAACGCCTTTAAGATAGCTTCCCTTATACCCTTCCTGGGAGCTTCATAGCCGTACCATATTTTCTTACCGTTTATGAAAATTCCCCTGTCAATCTGGTAGCGAAGAAGAATCTCTCTTTCATCGGCACAATATTCGTTTAGTGAAACCCTGTCACCAAATTCTTCTGCTACCTCTCTAACCCTTTGTGCCTCTATATAACTTGTGGGGCAAAATGTATTCCAAAAGAGATCTACCTTTACTTTATTTGGATGGGGTTCAAAGCGATACTTCGGAGTTAACATAATCGGCTCTTTTGCGGATGAGTCATAGACTTTCCATAAAATGGCCTCTTCATCTTTGCGTTTTACTACCTTGAACCCACATTTTTCAAAGAAAGCTGCTGGCATGAACCAGTGACTGTGATAGTAGCCTATTGTAACCAAACCTTTTAAACCTTGACGAAGTGTTTCCTCTTCCGCACAAGCAATGAGTCTTCTACCTATCCCTCTTTTTCCTACCTTACTTAATACTACCAAGCAGGGAATTACCAATAAATCTTTTCCAATAGGACCCCAGGGGCATATTTCTATGGGTATAAGATGCATGAATCCCACTGGCTCATCGTTGAGGTAAGCAACCTTTGTTCTAACACCTTTAGAATACAAACTTTGAAGCCAGCAGATTCTCCTTTCAGCTGCAGAGTCTATTTCGCTTCTTGAAACAACCTCTGGAGTGTCATTAACATGTGTACACGTTCCTACGAAGCATTTGTCTGTATCACTCATCTCAACTACTTTCACTAAATCCATCTAAACCCCTCCCCCCTCCTGTTCAATTAAGCGATCATGTTAGCACTGCGTTTTCATACTCTATCACCAACGTCTCGACCAATTCTTTAACAGAAACTATCTTGTCCACTTTATAGGCATTGGCTCCTGCGAAAGCGAACCCTTCGTTCAGATTCCCCCTTTTCGCATTGGTCAGTGCGAGCGCAATACAGTACGGCGAATTTTCAAAATCGCACGTTTTTAGACATTGCCAGAGACACCTAAACGGTTTCCTAATGCCTGCTGACACCTCACGCAGAAATTCGTTTTGTATCGCTCTACCAGGCAATCCAACGGGACTGTCAATTATGATGAGATCTTCCTTTTTGCACTTTAAGTAGGCTTCTTTAAATTTATCAGAAGCATCGCATTCATGAGTGGCTACAAATCTGGTTGCCATCTGTGCTCCTTGCGCTCCCAATCGGATAAATCTGTAAATGTCAGCTCCAGTATATATACCTCCTGCAGCGATGACCGGAATACTTTTATTGAATTGTTTCTCAAAGGTCTTTATTACTGAAATAACCTCCGGAAGTATCTTCTCTAACCTACAGTTAGGGTCATTTATTTGTCCTTTTTTGAAGCCAAGATGTCCCCCTGCCAAAGGCCCCTCAACAACCACAGCATCTGGGATATACTTGTAATTCTTAGTCCAGTATTTGAATATAATATTGGTTGCTCTCGCAGAGGATACAATAGGAACGATTTTTGTACGAGCCTCTTTCAATTCATTCAGCAACAGCGTTTTGGGATTTCTCAGTGGAAGTCCTGCGCCGATCAAAACCAAATCAACTCCTTCTTCCACCGCAACTCTTAGGAGCTCATCAAAATCCGAGAGGGCCATCATAATGTTGACTCCGATGATACCATTTGTCATCTCTCTTGCCTTTCTGATTTCTTTCCTCAACGCTCTTCTGTTTGCTTCTCTGTAATTCGTACTGAAGTCAGGTTCAAGCATGCCAATGCCTGCTGCTGCAATAACACCAATAGCTCCTGTTTTTGCAACGGCTGATGCTAACCGCGACAAGGAAATTCCAACCCCCATTCCTCCTTGAATAATTGGTATTTCAGCCTCAAGCTCGCCTATCCTTAATTTTGGTATTTTTTCTAAGTTCATGGACTATCTCTTTACCTCCCTTGTTTTCGCTATAAAATGTGTTTCCTATTTCTTTCCATCCATCCTACGACTGCTTACAATCCTTCTGATTCTCAAGTCTATATTATCAGGTTGTATTTCTACAACTCTCGCTCAAAACCCATTGAACATCCAGAAGATATATTCAAGAATTTGAAGATAGTGTATATTAAAAACATGAAGAGAAGAACGTTTCGGATCTTGAAAGGTTTCTTCAGGATTCATGTTGGTTTTGCTTTAGTGAGAAGCTGGTTTCTTGATAAGAGCTATCCAAGAAGAACAAGTGTACACCTGTTCGATATGATAAAAAGAGTGGCCCATAGGAATAGAACAACGTGTGCAAGCAAGAAGTAATGAAAATCATATCTGGATTTGGACAAAACAAATCCAGAAGCTGTAAAGACGTAAAATATTATTTGATGTCTTAACTGTGGGTATTGATCACACGAAGCAGTATACGTAATTACTCTATTGTCTTCGTGAAAATTATCTCCGAGGGTTCTTTTGGGAGTAGCAACGAACCAGCATCGACATACCTGAGTTTTTTGTAAAAATGCTGTGCATCTTCATCTAAACTCTGGCGGTGGAGACCCCTTCCGTAAGGAAGGAAAGGAGCCGCCTTTCTCTCCTTTCTATAAGAAATGTTTCAGCTCTTTCCAAAAGTTTTAACTCACTATCTTTAGC
>QNAO01000022.1 GCA_003641785.1 Thermotogae bacterium | reverse complement strand
TTAGTTGTGAAGCCAAACACAACAAATGGAGGTTTCCCATGCCCACAACTAAGCTACCACAACCTCTAAATTCTATGTGTGAAGAGGTTTCTTTTCCAAGGTCTGAACATAAAACACTACTGCTCGATTATACTAAAGGCCTTGCCATATCTCATTTCAAAAGCCTCAGCTCCATTGGTAGGAAAACGGGACATTCTCAGTCATCTCTATCTCGGATGCTCTCTAATACCAGAGTTACCACTGAGAAACTCACAGGCAGCAGGTTGAATTTCATCCAAAACTTTCTCTCCAATAATGGCCTTGAATCCAAATACATCATATTGGACGAAACCGTTATTGAGAGATATGGCTCAAAGATAGAGAACCTTGGTAAGTATTACTCTTCCACAGCAGAGAAAGTGATAAACAGTATCTCGCTTATTTCATCTGTGCTGTATGTCAAGAATGGGTTGTTCTTCCCTCTGATTACCAAAGAAAGAACAAAAGGTGATTTCACAGGTCAGCTTATATCCATTCTTGAATGCTTGAAGCTTAATAACAACATTATTCTTGTAGATGGAGCCATCATGTGCAGCAGGATATTTACAAAGGTTGTCAATTCTGCTTCGACCATAATTGGCAGGCTGAGAACAAATCTAAAAGTCGTGATAGATGGGAAGGGCTTTTTGCATTCAAAACTCAAGAGGAAAACAAAGGGCATTACATCATTTATTGCGAAAGTTCCAAGCTACCAGGCAAAGGTAAAAATAGTCATTGACAACAACAGCCAAGAAACGAGAATCATTCTTTGCAGTGATACGAATATGACAGAGTATGAAATACTCGATCATTACAGTAAAAGAGAAACCGTGGAGGAGTACTTCAAGCAGACGAAAGGTCTATTGGGTTTGAAAACACAGGTTTATTCGCAGCGTTCTACTGAAAAGCACGCTGAACTCGTGGCTCTCTATTTCACAGCTATGATGATAGCGAGATACTATTTGAATGTCAAAGACCAAGTGGGATTCAGGGAATTCGTTGAGCAGCAAGTAGAATTACATTATCTGGATAAAGCTCTCTTTGCCGTGTTTAGTATGCTTGTCCATAATCCCAAAGCCTTTTTCTCATCTCTTTCTGGGTTCATTTAGCTAACTGCATAGTTTGGGAATTTTGAATTATGTTTATGAACAAACTTGGAGGAAAAACAAAATGGGCGGTCGTAAGTGGGTAAACTTAGAAAATGAAGAAGCAGAAAAAATCAAGGAGTATTTGCTACAAATGGGAGGAGAAGAAAGATCTGTTTCTTCTTCTGAGATATGGCGAGTAAAATTTTCGGATAGCACATTTACTTATTATAAGAAAGGAACTTTATATAGTACCCCTTCAAATTCCGAAGATTCCGCAGTTAAACAAGCCTGGGATTACGTTGACAAGATTGTTGGACCTATTTTTATTCCACCTTCGAAAAAATTTTTAATAGGACTTGATGAAACAGGTAAAGGAGAACTCATTGGGCATACACATCTTGTAGGTGTACTTATTCCTGCTGAACTTTTTCGCACACTATATGAGTTAGTTAACACAGCAGACACGAAAAAATCTCACACTTTTGACTATTGGGATGATGTTTTCAGAAAAATCTCCTCTTTTATCAACGAAGGATTAGAATTCCTTGAAGAAAAGATACCGCCCTGGCATGTGGACAGATACAATCTAAACAAAATCATGGATATAGTATACCAGAGAATATTAGATTCCTTCTTCAGAAAAATTGACATCTCTAAGTGTAGAGTTGTGATTGATGATTATGGAGTAGGACCAACTTTAAAGAGATTCCTAATTTTTTTAGAAAAGCAGGGCGCTGAAATAATAGTCTCCCAAAAGTCCGATGACACCTATCTTGAAGCAAAAATTGCCTCTGTACTTGCGAAAAGGAGTAGAGAATTTGTTATAAAGAAAATTAATGAAGATCCAGCATTTAGAATAAATGATCTTTCCGTGGGTTCTGGAAATGCGGGAAACAAAAAAACGATGCAATGGCTTGAAGCATGGCACGCTTCAGGCAAAGAATGGCCGTGGTTTATTAAAAAGTCTTTTTCGCCGATACGAAGAATTGAAAGGGCTAAAGGCAATGTAAAAAAAGCCTCCCCTCCAATAAGAGAAGAGCTGTTATCCGAAGATTTTAAAAGAAGTTTCGATGAGGGTAAATTAGACATAAGAGTTCTCTCAATTGTTTGTCCATCTTGTGGTGCAATTTCAAAAGCCGTCTTTTTTACAACCAATGAAAAAGGATTTATTGCTAGATGCCCCCAGTGCAAAAAACCTTTGAAAGAACTCAATTTTACTCTACGGTATTATTGTGGATTTATAATTCCAGATAGCAACATAATAAGTGGAGGATTAATTGGGAAAGACCTTGAAAAAAGTAGATTTTTTGAGGATTTCACCATCCTAATACCAGGCGTAGTTAGATACGAATGTGATACCAAAGGAGGAAAAAAAGAATTTGAAAGACTAGCTAAGTTTGCCTCGATTAGCAGAATTAAACTCAAGGAAGTAGGCGAATTCAATCCTGAAAGATTCAAAAATCTGACATCACAACAAAGAGATGATTTAATTATCGAAACATGTATTAAGGAAAATGCAATCCTCCTTTCAGCAGATAAGCAAGTTAAAGGAATAGCTATATCAAAAGATGTTTTCACAATATTTGTGCTATGAAAAAAGATATTTTAGGTGAAGAAGCTGCTTACATCTTGCCCAATTTTTCCTGGAGGTTTCATGATTCCTTTCAAGGAATTAATTCCGCCTATAATTCTGTCCAAAGCAAAAATTCATCATTTGGCTTTGCATTTTAAACTATATTTTTAGTAAACGATAAAATTGATCTTTAAAAGAGGTGTTTGATGTTGAGTAAAAAAGATGATGTTAGAAAGGGAATCAGATATGAAAAAATTCAAGCAAAAAAAACATAGAGGCAAACATAAAGGGGGACCTAGAAATCCTGATTATAAACGCGGGAACGTAAAAGCCGAAGTTAAAAACTGGAAAAGGCCAGTCCACAGCGTGGTAATCAAAGAAGCAAAAGCAAACGGAATTAAAGAATTTCAATCGCAGTTTCAGCATCAGGTGTAGTAAAAGCAATCTCTAAAAATCTAATTCCTCCTTCGTAACAAGCGCGTGCTATCTCAAAAGCATTTTCGGCTGTTTGTCCTCTGATAACAGCTACAATTTTCTCCTTCTCAAAATCCATAATAAGGCACTCCTCAATAGTTCATTTATTTATCATGACGGCTTTTATTACTTCACCATTATTTTCTGTTTCTTTCATTATCTCTGCAATATCTTTTAAAGAAAATCTATGTGTTATAAGGGGTTTCACCTTTACCACACCATTTTCAATCAATTCAAGGCATTTTGGAAAATATAAAGCTGGCACAGCATAAGATGCCCTTAGCTGAAGTTTTCTAAAGTGAAATTCATTTGCATCTAAAGTGATAAACTTTTTTTCCGAATAATCTATACCTATATAACCAATAATTCCTCCATAGTTCATAACTTTCATTACTTCGGGAATAACCGAAGGTGGAGCTGTAACCAGTGCTTTATCAATGCCTTCTGAAAATTTGTAAGAGTTTATCGAAATTTTATCTGTTGGAATAATTTCATCAACGCCTAGTTTCCTTGAAACACTGAATTTGCTTTTTCTATAGGGGTTTGCACCAATTACTTTCTTTGCTCCCATTAATTTAGCAATTTGAGCGGCTAAAATACCAATCGTCCCAAGACCGACAATAAGTACATTATCACCAAGATCTATTCCCGTTGTGTGAACCAAATCATATGCCACTCCCAATGGTTCCACAAGACATGCTTCTTCGAAAGAAATTCCATCAAACGGAACAACCGATTGATTATGTACAATTATTTTTTCAGCAAATCCCATCGGCAATGCTTCGTTTTTTGCTCTTGTGAATATGTTAGGTATATTATTAATGCACAGATCAACTCTACCATTCCTACAATTATCGCATTTTCCACAGAATGAACCGCTTTCCACAACAACCTTGTCTCCAACTTGAACATTATCTACATCCGAGCCGATACCTTCTACAATTCCGGATATCTCATGTCCAAAAGGTTCCCATTCCTTTGCTTGAGTTCTGGCTATGTGAAGATCTGTACCACAAATGCCACAACTTTTGACTTTAATGAGTACATCATGAGATGATAATTTTGGAAGATGAACATCCTTTACCATAAATTCAAATGGGGCTCTGACAAAAGCAGCTTTCACAATCCATCACCTCTTAAAGACCAAATGTTTTCACAATTAATTGGGAAAAATGCAAATCAAATTATATTACATCAGAGTCAGCAACTATTCTTTCAATTTCATAATACAGAGCATCGTCCATTTCCCATGTTACAGCACCGATATTTTCTTCAAGCTGTTGAGAATTCTGAGCTCCAGCAATTACTGAAGTTACCGCCTCATTTCTAATGAGCCAATTTAAGGCAATCTGGCTGAGTGGTTTTTTTATTTTATCCGCAATATCATTTAGTTTTTTCACCACATTAATATACATTTTGAATTTTTCACCAGATAGATTTGGATTTGCCGCTCTTACATCTTTGAAGGATTCATTGCCTGTAAATTTTCCAGTGAGTAACCCCTGAAGCAATGGGCTATATGGGAAAAATGCCATTCCATTTTCAAGACAAAAAGGAAGAATATCTCTTTCCGTACGATATTCTAATGGGATACTATGGTAACTATTCGCATTTCTTTCAAGCATATTATATAGACCTTGCATACTGCTTATTTCTGCCTTTTGCATTGCTCTTTTAGCTTCTGATACAGAAAAATTGCTAAGGCCAATATATCTTATTTTTCCAGACCTTTTAAGCTCGAGCATTGCATCCATGGTTTCTCCGATATCTGTATTCGGATCTGGCCAATGCAATTGATATAGGTCAATATAATCAGTTTGTAGTCTTCTTAAACTATTTTCGACTTCCTTGAAAATACTTTCAGGTTTGAGATTATTCATAATCCTTTTTTCCTCATCCCATATCAGTCCGCATTTGGTAGCAATTATTATTTTGTTCCTAAACCCTTTAACTGCTTTTCCAAGGATTTCTTCGGCATGTCCGAATCCATATACAGGAGCAACATCAAAAAAATTCACACCATATTCAATAGCCTTGTGTATAGCCTTGATCGAGTTTTCGTCTGTTGTTCCATCCCAATATTCTGGCCCAGATATCCCCCAACAACCAAACCCTATAACGGAAAGTTTTTCATCAATTTTGTCAACTTTCTTAAATTTCACAACTTTCACCTCCCGATTATTCCAAGTTGGCATGATTTTTAAACATCTTATCAGATGTCATGCAAAGCTTATCCATTAGCATGAGAACAATCAAATCAGCAAAGATCAAAAGGCTTTGCTCAAATAAGCTTCCCATAGGTTGTATGGAAAAGTTGAAATTTCCTGTCTTGACTTTTGGAGTTGGGGCTAACAAGAAGATTGTAAAATCACTATATTCAACAATAGGGGAATGTTTGTTTGAAGTAATGGAAATTATTGCAGAACCATATTCCCAAGCTTTTTTAACGTTGGTCACTACTGAGGGAGTTCTTCCAGATCCGGATCCAATAATCAACAAATCGCCTTTTCCAATCGCAGGTGTAGTGGATTCACCCACTACAAACACATTTAAACCAAGATGCATTAGCCGCATTGCAAATCCTTTCATTACAAGTCCCGACCTGCCTACACCTAAAACGAAAATTCTTTTTGAATTTAGAATCTTATCTATAATTTTGCCAAGCTTATCCTCGTCAACAGAGGAAAGAACTTGAGAAATTTCAGTCATGATTTTAGAAAGCAACCCATAATAAGTAGTCATTTTGGCACTTCCATTTTTTTTCTTATTGCTTTTGCAGTACCAAAAATGTCCGGTGAATTGTAAATACTTCTCCCTACAACAATAATATCTGGTACTACATCCAAAAGAAAAAAATCAATCGTATTCAAAGAAATCCCACCAGCAATGGCTATTACAGCATCCGGAAGTATTTCTCTTACATACTGAACTTCTTTCTTGATTTTACTCACTTGATCAGATGTTTTCGTCATTGAAATATCAGAGGGGGTATGCAAACAAATAAATATGGAACCAGTATACTTTATTGTCTCAAGCTTTCTCAAATTCTCGATTTTTTCCGAACCAATTGTATCGATCATAATAGAACTATTATATTTTTTTGCTGCTTCAAAAGATTGCTCAATAGTTATAGTAGATGCACTCAAGAGTACAGTAGCAATATCTGCTCCTGCTTCAAAAGCAATTTTCGCTTCTAAAAAACCAGCATCTATGATCTTGGTATCAGCTAAAATTTTATGCTTAGAAAAGAGTTCTTTTGTTAATTTCACCAGAGAAATCCCATTTTTAAGCAGAGCAGGGGTTCCAACTTCGATGATATCGATAAAATCCGATGTTTTTTTTAGAACATTAAAAAACTTTTCTTTCTCAATAAGGTCATTGGCCAATTGAAGTTTTATATAATCAGCCCTTTCTACATGCTAATAAGTAACACCGGAGACAAGGATAATACTTGAATAAGAGATTTGCTCTCCTGTTCTTATAATTCCTTTGGCTTTAGTATTGGTAAGTTCTTTAAATTTAATATGAGGAACATACTCAATTTCAATTCCTTCTGGCAACTTCTTAAGTGTTTCCTCAAGCATTTTGGGGCTTATTTTCTTTATCTCTTCTGAAAAAATAACCTTTTCAATTTTTAATTCTTCAAGTAATGGTTCTAAAACATCAAATATTCCAGGTTTTCCTGCCACTATACTTAGATCAATGCAATTTCTATCATTTGCTATTGGTAATCCAGAATCAGAAATTGTAAGAAGATCTGTATGACCCATAGAAGCAATCAAATATGAAATCTCCCTGTTTAATATACCAAGTTTTTTCATCTTAATGCCTCCCTTTTGTTGGATGACAGATGTATCTTGAACTTATAATGATTTCCCACATACCAAGCCTCAACTAGCTCAATGGGAATGTTATTAAATGTTTTTCCTAAACGCTCGTAATAAAGGATAGGACTTCCATCATCGATTTTAAGTAATTTTGCTATTCGTCCTTCTGCTAACTTTGCTTCAATAACTGCATCTCCATCAATAACTGGTTTATTTATTCTTTTAAGTATTTCATAAAGCGAGCCATTGAAATTTTCATTACCGGTTAATCCACTTTTGGGGGAAAGATAAGAAACAAAAAGAACAAGTGGAAATATCACTTCATTTCCTCTTAGTCTTGTTATTCTCAAAATCTTTTCTCCTTTTGGAATTTTAAATATTTCTATAAATCTATCATCAGCTGGAATCCAGCTTGTTTCAATTACTTGGGTGACAGGAACGTGATTCTCAATATACATTTGCTCCGAAAAGCTTCTAATGGTAGTTAAACTTTCCAGCGATGTAGAGCTAATAACCTTTGTCCCCTTTCCTCTAACCCTTTCTATCATCCCACTCATTTCCAGAGATTGAAGAGCCCTTCTTATGGTAGCGCGACTTACTCCAAACACTTTCATAAGTTTTTCTTCTGCCGGAATCTTAGTCCCTAACATTTCAGGGTCTTTCAATTGATCAGATAATATTTTACAAATCTGATAATACAAAGGTACAGGGCTCGATCTATCAAGATTTATCTTTTTCTTATCGTCTAAAAACATATTTTAAGGCTCCTTTCTTAATTTACCCATATCACAAAATCCTTCTATACTGTTGATAAAAGATCATAAACTTCTATTAGAGAGTTATAAGATTTCTTAAAAGCAACATATAACGTTTCATACTTTTCTCTATATTCTCTCCGAGGCTCGATAAATTGGACATCTTTTATAAAATTCCTAGCTTCACTTAGCGAAAACATTTTTGAGCCAATTCCACCAATAATAGCCGCCCCCATAGATGTAGCTTCTTCAAGAAATTCTGGAATTACAATAACTTTATTGAAAATGTCCGCAATTATCTGTTTCCAATTTCTTCCCTTTGCTCCACCACCAATAAGCCTTATTCTTTCAAAATTTCCTGCGCTTTCTAAGATATCCAGAATAATTCTCAAATTAAACGCAACTCCTTCAAGCACTGCCCTTAACATATCTGGTTTTCTGTGAATGATAGAAAGACCAATAAAAGCACCTTTAGCATTGACATTCCAATGTGGGCTCCTTTCGCCAATCAAGTAAGGAAGGAAAATCAAATTCTTAGCACCTGGAACAGTACCATCAATTAAATCATCCAAAATTGCAAATACACTTAAATTCAATTCTTTGGCTTTTTCTGTTTCAAGTGAGCAAATTGCATCTTTTATCCACTGATACGAAGCACCCCCTGCTTGCATTGTACCTGTTGGACAATAGAAACCAGGAATAGGATGAGAAAAATTGAATGTTCTTGCTTTTTCATCGAAAAACGGAGATTTCGAACATGTGCTAATCCAACTTGAAGAGCCAAGATAAAGATACGCCTCACTCGAGTCAAAAACGCCAGCTCCTAAAGCCGCGCAAGCACCATCCCCACCGCCTCTTATAACCAAGGTATTACTTGAAAGCCCCAATTCGGACGCCACACTATCGAGAACTGTTCCTACTACGGAAGTTGAAGGAAATACATCAGGGATTTTTTCCTTATCTATTCCCAAAATTTCCATTAAATCATCCGACCATTCGTTGTTTTTTATATCAAAAATGGATGACAGAGATGCATCTGAATAATCCGTTCCAACATTGCCAGTAAATTTGAAAGCAATATAATCTTTAGCAAAAAGGAATTTGTAAGTATCATTGTATATCTCAGGTTCGTTATCACGTATCCAAGCAATTTTAGGCCCAGCATAAGTAGGTGTAATTCTTGAACCCGTAAGTTTATAAACCTCATTTTCACCAAATTTCTTAAGTCTAGAGGCTTGTTCCGTGCTTCTTTGATCCGCCCAAATTATCGCCTTCCTAAGTGGATCCCCATTGGTATTTATTGGAATTGTTCCCAT
>QNAO01000021.1 GCA_003641785.1 Thermotogae bacterium | reverse complement strand
GTGATCTCTACTGATGATCTGGCTTGAAACAGGTGTCGGTTTCAACCCCAGATAGCTCAAAGCTCGGACTTCTACTTCAGGTGAGACGTTTGCGTAATTCCCAACAGCCCCACTTATTTTTCCAAAAGATACTTCCTCTTTTGCCCTCAACAAACGTTCCTTGTTTCTTTTCATTTCGGCAAACCAGGATAACACCTTGAGGCCAAATGTTGTGGGCTCTGCGTGAACACCATGTGTTCTTCCGATAATTATGGTGTTTTTGTGCTCATTGGCGAGGTTCCAAAGGGACTTCAGAAGTTTCTCAAGTTCATTGAGAAGAATCGTCGATGCTTCTTTTAGAGCTAAAGAAAGTGATGTATCAACAATATCCGATGAGGTGAGACCGTAATGAAAGAATCGCGCTTCATCTTTCATGTTCTTAGTTGCCATTTTGACAAAGGCGATGAGATCGTGGTCTGTACGGGCTTCATATTCATGAAAAAGTGATTCATCGATAAGGGAGTTAGCCAAAGCTCTTTCATACGTTCCCGCAGGCGCTATTCCCAACTGCTCATAAGCCCTTACAACAGCCAATTCCACATTCAGCCACCGCTCAAGATTTGCTCTTTGAGTCCATATTAGCTTCATCGGAGCGAGCGCATATCTTTCGACCAAGATCTTTCCTCCTTTCAAACACATTTCTCAAAGCTATCAAAGATATGGCAACAATTAAGAGATACCCACTGTTTCCGTACTTATCCGTAAGAATTTCAAGAAATCCATAGCCAATACTTACCCAGAACACCGCCCATGGCAAGAACCACATGACATTTTTGTAAAGCGTATCGTAGAACACCGTAGCAACAAGTGCCAAAAGAAAGGGAAGAGCTGAGATTTCCTCGGTTTGATTGATTTTTGATACCAGTATCATCAGTATCAAAACCACAAAGGTTATAGAATGAAGAATATCTGCCTTTTTTGAAGAACTGACATGAAAATAGACAGAGCTTCCAAGAGAAGCTACCGCGAATAACACTACGCTGCTGATCGGATATTTCAGCACAAACATTATCAAACTAAAAGCAACTGAGAAGATTATCTTGGTCATATTACTGAACTCCTCACATTCTTTCAGGCGCGCTGATTCCCAGTATTGACAGCCCTTTTGAAAGAACAATCTCTGTGGCTCGAGCAAGACTCAGCCGCGCGTTCGATAGTTCAGGCTCGGACGGATTTATCACCAAACATTTTGTGTAGAAAGAGTGAAAATCATATGCTAAACCTTCTAAATAGAGACAGAGTTTGTTGGGAGAAAGAGTTCTTACAACATCGTTTAAGGCATCATCAAATGAATCAAGCCTCTTCATAACCCTTTTTTCCAAAGGATTCTGAAGTAGATCAAGATTTTTGCCGATCTCAAAAGTCAAGCCTTTTTCCTTAGCCTGCCTGAAGAGGCTGCAAATCCGTGCGTGCGCGTACTGAACATAGTAAACTGGATTGTCAGCGGATTGCTTTTTCGCCAGATCTATATCGAATACCATGTGTGTGTTTGGATCAATCATAGCGAAGAAGTATCGGGCTGCGTCAGGACCCACCTCCTGAACAAGATTCTTTAGGGGAACAAAAGACCCAGCTCGAGTTGACATCTTCACGGTTTCGCCCTCTCGCTTGAGCGTCACAAATTGATGAAGAATGATATTCAAAAAATCATCTGGGATACCCAAGGCTTTCATCGCGGCAACCATTCTGGAAACATGTCCATGATGATCGCTACCCCAAATATCGTAAACCCTGTGAAATCCGCGCTTGTACTTGTTGTAGTGATAGGCGATATCTGTTAAGAAGTACGTGTATGAACCATCACTTCTGATGAGAACTTTGTCTGCATCATCAACAAAGCTTGAAACTCGCAGCCATATCGCGCCATCTTTTTCGTAAGTTAAGCCTTTGTTGAAGAGCTCTTTGAGAACTCCATCAACTGTCCCATCGGATATCAAACTCTTCTCAGAAAAGTACACATCAAATTGACAGTTCAGCTGTTCCAAATCAGATCGCATGCCAGCCATTATGTTTTCGACAGCGAAATTGCAGAATAAACGCTCGATTTTATCATCCCACTTGTTTTTATATCTTTCACCGTGAAGATCAATCAAGCGGCCAGCGATTTCCACAAGATACTCCCCATGATAGCCATCTTGGGGGATCTGAAGCTCTTCAACTCCAAGCTGCTGGTTGTATCTAATCCACAAAGATCTCCCCAAGAGTTTTATCTGTCTACCAGCATCATTTATGTACATCTCTCGAATCACAGAAAATCCCAGTTCTTTGAACACTCTGGAAAGAACGTCACCTATCACAAGCTGTCTACCATGCCCAACGGTAAATGGCCCTGTTGGATTAGCACTTCCATACTCGAACTGAACCTTGACAGATCTGTTTTCGTCTCTTGAAACCTTATAATCCCCATTTAGAATAGAACGCACGACTCTCAAAAGAACATCGTTGGAAACCTTGAAATTCAAGAACCCCGGCCCATCTATGCTTACCGAGTCAAAGATGGGATTCACGCACAACTCACCCGCGATTTGTTCTGCCAGTTGTCGCGGCGATTTCTTGAAAAACCTGCTCCCAACAAGAGCTACGTTGGAAGCAAAATCACCAAACTGAGGCGGAGCATTTTTCACCTCAAACTCAAAAGGCGTGTCTATCATTTTTTCAAGCACATCGCTTATTGCTTCACGAATGATGTTTTTGATCAAGAACTGCACCTCCTTAAAAATCAGAGAAATCCGTTTTGAACTATTTTGTTGGTGGTATTTGTTACTATCTCAATACCACTTTTGGGACTATGTCTCACCACTGCATAAAAGAGTTCTGCCTTTCTCTGAAATCCATACTTCTTCTTTCCATTAACCTTTTCCACCACGGGTCTCCAGGAGCCACAATTTATGTAGAACTTTTTTTCTCCGTCATACGGAACAATCCTAAAACAACTGTGGTGAATATGTCCAAAAACGACACCGAGAATCTTTCCAACTTCTATCTTTTCCCCATTACAGTATCCCAGAAGATCATTTTCGGTTATTGTTCTCTTGTTCTTGAGAATATCTTTTGCGACTTTGTATAAATAATCTGTTTTTCGCATTGTTCGTAGCATCATGATAATCCTAACGAGTACTTGCCCTAACTTTATTCCTCCAACCCTGTTTAGAAACACCTTAGACATGAATCTGGAAACCGGGAAGTTTTTTTTCATCCAGAACTTAGCCTCAGCAGACCGCATCATCTGGATAAATGTGCTTGTCCATATTTCCAAAAGATTCACGCTCAAATCATAAATATCCACGGCTCTGCTGAACCAGTGAAAGACATCAAGAATGGGCCTCACGTTATCGTAGTCACGCATCAATTCGCGAGGAACCATTTCTTGAATGTACTCATCGAAGTTGAACATCATGTATCTGGATATGTAATCACCAAGTGGAGGAACAAGCGAATCCGTTTTTTTGTCAAACGTAAATTTATTTACAACATCGAATTGGTTACCATGTACTGCGAGAACTCCCGAATCTGGATCATAGTAATAGGGAACCACTTCAATATTTGCGAAACGACTGAGTAAGCTCTCTTTTAGTTTTTTATTCGCTAAAAGATAGTAATCATGGTTTCCCACAACATACACTATCTTATGTTTCTTCGAAAATCTTCTAAAAGAATCGAAAACGGCAGGGTGTTTTTCAAAAATATCATCAATCACATCGGGGGAGATTTTCTTCATAAGCTCGAAAAAAGGCACCATTCCCAGATTCTTAACTACCCTACTCTCCAGAATCTCAATGCCATCTCCCACGATAACTAATTCGACATCGGATTCCTGTGAAGAATCATCTATCAAGCCACAAAGCTCTGTGTCGTATTCAAAATCGTCCTTTGCAGAGCCATCTCCGATGTGCATGTCACTGATGAAAAGTTTTTTCAACACCTTCAACTCCCCGTGCTACCAATTCCCTATCATACTACAAGCCGATCAACCTGGCAGATATCTCGTTGTGCCTTCTAATCATATAATCGATTTCATCGTCGAGTATTCGCCCTTCTCTTATTCTGAATTCTCCGTTCACGACAGAAAAGTCAACACTCTTGGCGTCACACATCACAATCGCTCCGATAGGATCAGAGAGCGCTCCTGCGAATTCTATTCTATCCATCTTGAAACCTATGAAATCCGCTGCCATACCTTCTTTTATTTTGCCCACACGTTTCATCCTCAAGACAGAACCGCCGCCACTGGTTGCCATTTTCAGAACCTCCACTGGAGTTATCGCCCCAGCACCGTACTTCACTCTTTGAAGCAACATGGCAGTTCTTATTTCCTGAAGCATATTGTTGGTATCGTTACTCGCGCTCCCATCTACCGCTATTCCCACACGCACCCTATTTTTCATCTTGAAAATGGGCGCAATACCAGAACCCAGGCGCATATTGGAAACGGGACAGTGAGCAATCCCAACGTCCGCTTTCGACATTTTCTCTATGTCTTCGTCGTTAACCCACACAACATGGGCAAACCAAGTTCTTGGATTCAGCCAACCCAGCTCTTCCATATAGTCAACAGGGCGCCGTCGAAATTTCTCCAAACAAAACTCTTCTTCATCTTTTGTCTCGGCGAGATGAGTGTGAAGTAGTACATTGAATCTTTCAGCGAGCTCAACTGTACTCCTCATGAGTTCGGGGCTTACAGAGAAAGGTGAGCACGGAGCAAGTGCAATTTTGAGCATAGAGAGATCATCTGGATCGTGATATTTTTTAATCACTCTCTCACTTTCACAAAGGATCTCTTCTTCTGTCTGGACGACAGAGTCGGGCGGAAGCCCTCCATTTTTTCTGCTCAGGGACATACTTCCTCTTGCAGGATGAAATCGAATCCCAGTCCTCTTTGCTCCCTCCACTTCGGCATCAAAAAGCTCATTCTTGCCGTTTGGATAAAGATAAAGCATATCTGTAGTTGTGGTAACACCAGAGAGCATCATTTCATATATCGCAACAACAGTACTGATGTAAACAGCTTCGTAATCGATGTTTTTCCACAACTCATACAAAAAAGTAAGCCAGTTGAAGAGTTTTTCACTCTGCACTTGAGGAATGCTCCTGAACAACGATTGATATAAATGGTGATGTGTATTCACAAACCCGGGAATCACAAGGTACCCTTCACAGTCAATAACTTCGTCTACACATTCTTCTGTTACCTCATCGGTACCGATTTTTTCTATAACGTTGTCTTTAACAACTATATAGGCATTTTCCCAAACGCTGTACTCATCAAAGTTGGCAAGCCACGAGATATTCTTGAAAACCCTTCTCATTTTCTGTCATCTCCTTTGGAAGCACTGATTCAGCACATAATATGAAATGCGTAGAACACTTACTATCCCCATATCCCTCAGTTATACTATAATACTGTTTGTCCTTCAACCAAGTTAGCAAAGAAAGATAGAAGGAATAACATGTGGATTCTAAAGATAGTCATTCGTAATTTCATAAAGAGCTGGAAATCCACTCTTCTCACAATATGTGGAGCAATGATTTGCTCTGCGCTCGTGATAGGCTCCCTGTCACTAAATGATTCTGTAAGCTCCTGGAATCAGTTGAAAATTCAGGACAACTTTGGAAGAGCCGATGCTTACGTGGTGAACCGTGGCTCCTCAATGTTTTTCACGCCTCCCATCCAATCTGATTCTATCGAAAGACTAAGACGACTGCCTGTTGTTGAAAACCTCATTGCGGTTAACCAAGAGAACGGTAGAGTTGAATTCGAGGATCGATCCCTGGAGTGCCTTGTAATAGCTGCTGACAGTGGAGAATTGTCGAGATTCAGCCTCATAGATTTGCAGCTCGGAATCAATGAGGCCATTGTTGGAAAAAGCCTGGCAGACAAGATGAAGATATCGCCCGGAGACAAGATAACAGTCATTACACCACGGAAAAAACTTGTAGTGAAAGTCTCGCAAATAGGTGAAGAAGGTTTCTTAAATTTCAGAGGAAACACCGGCACTCTTATTGGAACGGTATTTGTCAACAAATTACAATTTAACCAGATTGCTGTGAACAGGCTATATCTCAGCTACTCAGTTCCTCTCGATCAGCACAATACAATCTTTGACTATGAAATACCGAGCTCTGTGAAAATCGTCAATATGAAAAGTAACCTAATCAATTCGCCGGCCAACAAATCCTTGGGGTATCTCATGATCGCTTTCAGTTCTTTGTCAATTCTTTCAGCAAGCTTTCTTGTAATTGTCTTTAGCTCAAGTTTGGCAAATGAAAGAAAGAGGACCTATGGAATTCTCAAAGTGCTGGGTGTTTCAAGGAGAATACCCATAATTTTTGTGCTGGAAGGACTTTTGTATTTTCTAAGTGCAGCAGTTGTGGGAATATTCGTGGGATTGTTCACCGGAAGTTATCTTCTGAAGAGCTTTACAGAGCTTTCAAGTAGCTTTCTTCAGGGAACCCCCATAAGTTTAGAAGAGATCAGCTACCATGTTTCTCCAACAACTATTCTCATAGGAACAGCAATAGGTATCTTGCTTCCGATTTTCATAATTCTCTTTAGAGCTGTCAAGATATATTTTGAACCCGCTTCTCTCTCAATGAAGGAGAGTGTGGAAGAAAAAGTCTCCTTTCACAAAAGGTTGACACTGCTCCTTCCATTTTTTCTTAGCATTTTCCTGTTCTTGGGAAATTTCCTCCTGTGGAAACAAGAGTTGGAGGAGCCAGATATCTACTATTTCTTCTTCAGAGGACTTGTCCATTTCACTGCCGTGTCACTCCTTGTGTTCTCATTAATTTCACTTTTAAGGATCACATTTGTAAAGCTTGGCGCCAACCGCGGAATGGCCTTATCTCTTGGATTAACCTATGTAGAACGTTTCCCAAGAAGAAGTATTTTGATAGGAATAATGTTCAGCCTTATCATATTTGTGATGGTTATCCTGACATGTGTTTCCTTCAACGTAACCACCTTTCTAACGGAGAAGACAAGAACTGGCCTCTTCGGATATGATTTCTTAGTAGTGGGAAACCCCTTGAAACTGGCTTTTCAAAACGAACTACCTGTGAATGAGAAGCTGATAACCCCAGCCAAAGCCTCTGTAGCTAAATTCGAGAGTAATTCAAGTTCAGAGGCGATTATTTTCGTCGATGACTCCTTTTTAGAAAATGTCGTTGTAAGTTTTGAAAGCAGTAAGGAATGGAGGCAGCTTCTGAAAGAACCGAACACGGTTGTAGCAGGCACAAACACCGATATTTCTCTTCTCAAAGGAACTGTAACTTCTTTTTTGCCTTTTGGAGGAAGCAGCAGTGTATCTTTCAATGTTGTGGCAACATTTGATCCCCGAAACGTTGTTCTTCCCATAAGATACATAGCTTCTTCAAGAAACCTTCCTTCAAACATAAACACTATTCAAGTTCTCGTTGGTCGAGTTACCCCTCAAAATGTTCAGGCGGTGAAGCGATTTTACTCTTCACAGCTTCACCTTCCTGTTTACGTTCGAGAAGAACTGCTCAAGTTGTTTTCCGGTATTGAAAAGCTGGTCTCCATCTCTTCCTTTATACTTTACTTTGGGCTAATTAGTGGACTCTCTGCGCTTTCGTTGTACTCCTTTAGAGCGTATATACTACGAAGGAGAACTATTGGAATGCTTAGAGCAATAGGTATGAAATCCAAAGACATATTCTATGCTTTTTTGACGGAAAGTTTAGCTCTTGTTTCTGTGGGTGTTGTCATTGGAATTGCCTCGGGATTGCTTGTCTCAAAAGAACTCGTAGGAATCATGTTTTCACTTTTTGGTTCTGGCAACTTCGGAGTTCCCACCCATCAGATTCTCGGTGTGCTTGTGATAACGTACGGGCTTTCGTTGATAACAGTTCTTGTACCAGCTATCCTCTCAGCTCGTCTTTCACCTGCTGAGAGTTTGAGAAGCCCGGAATGAGAGGTGTTACGGTTGATAAAGACCGTTGATTTATGGAAGATTTACACAAAGAGTACAGAGGAAGTCCGAGCTCTGAAAGGTATCAACCTCACCATCAATGATGGAGAATTTCTCGCAATTCTCGGCCCATCGGGTTCAGGAAAAACAACGCTGTTGAATTGCCTTTCGGGCATAGATGCCCCCACTCGTGGTCAAATCTTTGTGGATGAAATTGCCTTTCACGCTTTGAAAGAAAGCGAAAAAGCAAGAATACGATCAAAAAAGATGGGGTTCATTTTCCAATTTTTAAATCTCATTCCTGTTCTGACAGCAGTGGAAAATGTAGAGCTTCCACTGATGATTCTTGGGAGTGGGAGAAGAGAGGCCAGAGAAAAGGCTCTCAGCGTTTTGAAAAAAGTTGGTCTATCCAATCGTGCAAACAGTTTTCCCGCGGAATTATCCGGGGGCGAGCAACAAAGAGTGGCGATCGCAAGGGCAATCATTCACGAACCCAAAATTTTGTGGGCAGACGAACCAACTGGAGCGCTCGACTCAGAGACAGGTGAAAAGATAATCGCACTGTTAGAACACTTGAGAAGTGAGCAATCAATAACGCTCGTCATTGTAACACATGACGAGCGCATAGCGAATAAAGCTGACAGAGTTCTCCTTATGAGAGATGGTTTGATCACAGCGTGAACTGAGAAAGTATCCTTTCAAGTTGATCGACCATCTCCTTCAATTCTGAACCAGTTTCGTTCACCTTATTGGAGTCAGCAGCTTGTTTTTCAGCGAGTTTTGTTATTTTTTCAATACGTGAGCTCACATCATTCACGGCTCTCGTGGTACTGTTCATGGCACTTGCCATTTCCTGAGCGGAAGCGCTTTGCTCCTCTGAACTTGCGGCCATTTCCTCAACTCTCTGGGTGACCTTCTCTCATCCTCTTAAGGGAATGAGCTTCCTCCTTCATTGAAGCAAGCTCACATGAATATGTGGGTTTGAGACCAATATCCGTGCAGCGGCTCCCTTCTCCAGAGGCTTAACTTCGGGTCGGTCCAACCCTACGAAATATTGTTCACTAAGCTCTAACCCTTTCTTTAAGATGACCAAAGCTGCGTTCAAATCCC
>QNAO01000020.1 GCA_003641785.1 Thermotogae bacterium | reverse complement strand
GCAGAAAAAGATTGTAGGCGCTTCTCGAATTCGTTGTGAGAAAAGAAGTTGGTGTCGCTTCTAAAGTCTAAATAGATATCACGACCGGTTATTGTGAGCTCGTCTATTACACCCTCTTCAACAACTTCGGAAACAGAATCTACAAGAGCAGTAATAGTTCTTTGTGTATGATCAAGACTCTGGTACATAATAGAAGATAGCTCTCTTGAGAAGGTAGATATTCTTGAAAGATCACTCTCAAAGACATCCTTCTTTAAGAGAGTGTAATACAGTGATTTTGGGAACTCTTCGAAATTGCTCATTGAGAGTTCTGAAGCTTCAAACACATAGGGAACAAAGCACAGTATGACTATGGCAATTCCTGCCAAAAGGACGGTCAAATTTAATAAATTTCTGGCCTTGATATATCTCCTGAGTGAAATAAAGACAGAAAAAATAAATCCAAAAATTATCGCAATACCATAGATCATAGAGTCAATGGGAGAAGTGAAGTCATAGATAAAGAATATGTAAAATATTTCAAAACAGCCGATCACACCTATCAGAATCCACAATAGCTTTTTCTTCCTGAAGAAAATAGCTATTAAAGCAGCATAAATCACATATCTGATCCACCAGGGGAATCTGCCCGTAGGTCGCTGTCTTTCTACTTGAGAAGCTATTTGATCTTGAAACTTGGTAATGGGCTTTAAAATATCTCTGGACACAAAGGAAGCTTCCCTATTTATATGTGCAGAGGTTCTCGAGGGATCTTTGCGTATGTTTTCAAAAGCGCGTTCTATTGATTCAGAGAATACCATCTTAATTTCCGGCGTGTTGAAGAAGTAAATCAAATCCTCTAAGTGTGGTAAATCGCTCGGAACTTGGAATGTGTAGTCGACTTGTGGAAGTTGCTCATTCACTCTTGAAACTTCCACAGGTGGTTTTACATCTATCAAGTTCAAAGAATACGCTAACAACCACTTGAAAAACTCTCGTGCTTCTCTTGTAACAACTGCTCTATAATCACTGAAGAACTCGCTGAAAGCATGATTCTTCATTATGCAGCTTTTCGTAATAGGTCGATCCGACAACTTGGACACAACATAAGCAAGAAACAGAGCACTCGCAAGTCTTTCATCCTCGTTCTGCGTGGGTGCCACTTCGTATAAGGCTGAGACGTAGTCTCCAATGCTCGGTGTCGACTCTCTTCTATCTACACTTCCCGCTATCAACATTTTATAGTATCTGTAAAGGGTGAGATTTTTGATCTCCCTGGAGACTACTTGAACAAAGGGATTTTCAAATCTCTGGAATTCATAGTCTGAGACCATGGCATTGTAAATTGAGATCGTGCCCTCTAAGTTCAGCGCTAACAAGGTTCCTGCTATGATAATTATCGCAAATATTGTAACGACCCGCTTCATTGAAACCCTCCTTAGCAGTATGCCTTAAGAATTATATCATGTTATGAATGCCTTAAGAAACAGCCGTTGCGGATTCAGTATGTATTAAAAAGAACAATATAGTTTGATTTCATGTCAACCCTCTTTTTGAAAAAAACTATTATATCATTTTTGTGATAAAATCATTTTACCAATGATAAGGGGGGATACAAGTTTGGCACTCGTTCCTTCTCTTCGAGTGTTTACCTTCGATCAATTGCGAATCTTTAAGCAAGACACCGAAGTCGATCTATCTAAAACGAAGTCGAGAAAGGCACGCGACCTGCTGAGATACATGATTGTCTACAGGAGAAAATCAGTTCCCAACGAAGTGCTGTGTGAAATGTTTTGGCCCGGAATGGATTACGAATTTGCAAAATCGAATCTCCACAGCACGATGTATCTTGTAAAAAGATTGCTGGGATCAAATGTCATCCTTTCAACTGATTCTGGGTACATATTTGATCCAAATAATGAAGTTTGGGTCGATGCTGACGAATTTGAACGTATCATCGAACTTGCCGAGTCAAAGGATATCTCTGATGAGCAGAAGATATCGCTTATCGAGAAAGCACTCGATATTTACAAAGGAGATTTCATGAAGGAAAATCTTTATGAAGACTGGGTTCTTCCCCACAAGGAAAGCTATAAAGAGATGTATATCAACGCTCTTGTGAAGTTAAGCACAATCTACCTGGCAATTGGAGATATCAGTAAAGCCATTGAAAAAGCGAAGATCGCTTTCCGAGAGGATCCCTTCAATGAAATTGCTTGTATGACGATGATGAAGGCTTACACCCGCTGGGGAAAACACACAGAGGCAATAAAGGTGTACAAACAACTGTGTAAACTCCTGAAAAAGGAACTCGATATTGAACCCAGCGGGGATTTAACGAAACTCTACAATGATATTGTGTCAGGAAAATATGATCAGCGCTGGATTATTGTTGTGGAAAGTGTTGCCGAGCAAAACTCAGATATAAACGCGGTTGCCAAAAAAATCGGCTTTCTTTTGAGAAATAACGATAACATCAAGCTTTTCTCGAAGCAGAAATTAGGGATTTACTTAGAAGGAACCCCGAAAAGCACCGCAGAAAATATTCTATCCAGAATTAAAGAGTACTTGAAAAACTTTGCCGATATAAGAATTAAAATTGACAGAGCTCGCTGAGTTTTTGAGAATTCTTTTAGCGCATTCTGAGAGGATATTGATTTTCCTCTAAGTTTTTAGCTTTATAATTTAATTACTAAGCGTGTTTGCTAAAGATTCAAAATTTTATAGTCGATTTTTGGTATCCGAATATAGAAATTAGCAAGGGTAGGTAATCTTTTCTAATATTCTTTTGGGGGAGAGCTTAGTGGCTTACAAATACAAATGTTTAGAGTGTGGGAAAATTACCTTTTCCGCTGCATCGTTGGAACATCAAAAAAATAAAAGGTGTGAAAAGTGCGGGGGAGTGGTCGTTCAAATTTATCCCCCACTGAAGCTTGGTAAAATACTGCTTCAGTTAGACATGATAAATGAAGGAACCCTGAACGAAGTGCTGGCGATGCAAAGACGTATGATGACAAGGGCTGTACTTGGTAAGATACTGCTTAAGCTTAATCTAATTAATGCTCAAGATCTTGAAAAAGCTCTTCAGATTCAGAAGCAGATGATTAGTGGAAGTTTTCAGTGAAAGGAACCCTGCCACCAATGGCAAAGCCACATAGATCGTTACCGAAAACAATGTCGTTTGTCACGGTATAGGCATTGCGTTCACACCAAGCAAGAATCTTCCAAGAGGCGCATAGAGTACCAACATCATCAGCGAGTTTATGGCAAACATAACCAAAGTGTGCCCTTTATTACCTTTTGCGAGATAGCTCCACATCAGTACCATGGCGGTGCAGGGAGCTATTCCCAGCGGAATAGAGCCCGATATGTAGCTTCTCTACAGCTCAACTTCTTGCCCTGTTTTAATAACTTCAGTTCCAAGAAGAAATCCTTTAAACAGATATTCCAAAAAGAACGAAGCGATCAGATACATGGTGAATGGCTTGACTGCCCAGTTGATAAACAATGTTAAAGCCGCAAGTTTAGGCGTTTTCGCTGCTTTTATCACTTCTGCAAAATCTATTTTCACCATAATTGGATGCATCATAAAGAACAAACAAACAGCGATGGGAATCGACACGTTGTATATTGAAGGATAAGAGTCAAAGACCAATTTGAAGAAAGAGAATTGAAATATCTATCATCACAGATGAAAGAAGCACCAGCACAAGAGACACTAAACAGTTAGAAATATTCTTGTTCATTAAATGTATATATCCTTCCTTTCAAAGTACATGTAAGATACGATAACGAATCCCACGGATTCTATTAAGAACAACACGATGTAAATCGTGTCGAAACTCCTCATCTTTACAATATTCGAAGGATCGAAGTACGAGTATGGTGTGAAAAACCTCAGAAAATCGAGCTTCTCAGTGAGTTTTGCAAGAACAGAAGCTGCATAAAGCGTGAACACGCATCCAAGAGAAATCATGTCGGCCTTTCCGGTTCTCCTCTGGAGCGTAGACAGAAAGAAGCTGAGGAGTCCCACAGTAAGATGTATGAACAAAGGAACGAGAGAGAGAAGCCAGAACAATTTGAAGTCGAAACTCTCAGATGTGTTGTAGATATTGAAAAAGATGAGATTGGCTATCATTATGACACCGTCAAATAGGAGTATATTCGCCAGAGTCGCGAGTAATTTGCCGGTAATGATCTTTTTTCTGGTTACTGGCTTAGACATTAAGAACTCGGCGGTTCTATCGTTTTCTTCCTTCACGACCATGGTGGCGCCTATTTTCGCAGCGAATACACTTCCTATGAGTATCACTATGAACTGTCCCTGCATAGCGTAGTAATGCAGAATATTCGTTAAGTCCAGATATTCTAACCCAAACATCTTCAGGAAAACTTTTGGAAGCATATCCAACTTCGCTAAGAGCAGCCCACCTTTTTCCGAAGTCATCGATGGGAAAAACGAAGAATACATGAACTGTAGTAGCACAAAGGCTAACGTCCATATAAGTAGCAGTTTTCTTGTTCTTTCAAGCTCCCATTTGAATGTGTTCATTGCGCTTTTCCTCCTTTGAGTAGTAGCTCATGAATATTTCTTCAAGAGAGGGTTCTTCTATTGAAAGGTTCTCGATGTGCTTTTTACTCAAAAACGAAATCAGTTCATTAATATCACCCGAAAACAAAAAGGAAACTGTGTTATCCACTCTTCTCAGATTCTTGGCTCCTGACAGCGTTATTTCTCCGATATCACCCTCTATTTTTATAACTTTGTAGTACTTCTTTCTGAGATTTCCAACATTTTCAACTGCTACAATCTTTCCTTGACGGATTATCGCGACCCTCGTGCAGAGTTTTTGAACTTCAGACAGAATATGAGACGAAAAAAATACCGTTGTTCCTCTTTTGTTTTCTTCTTTAATTAAGTCAAAAAGCTCGTTTTGAATAAGAGGATCCAGGCCGTTTGTAGGTTCATCGTATATCAAGATTTTTGGTTCGTGGATCAAAGACTGAACAACCGATACCTTTTTCTTGTTTCCCAGTGACAGATCTCCTATTTTTCTATCAAGGTTGAGATCAAATCTTTCAGAAAGCTCGATCATCCTTTTTCGGTACTTCTCTTTATCGCCGCGGTAAAATGTTATTGAATACTCCAAAAGATCCTTGACTTTGACATCTTCGTAATAGCTAACTTCACCTGGAATGTAGCCTGTCAGTTCCTTTATTTCATGTGATTGTCTGAAGCAATCTTTTCCAAATATTCTCGCAGTCCCAGATGTTGGGTACAGAAAATTCAACAGAAGCCTTATAGTTGTCGATTTACCCGCTCCATTAGGACCTATGAAACCGAATATCTCACCTTCTTCAACCTCCAAGTCGACATCAACGATGCCACGGTTCTTTCCGTAATACTTCGTCAATTTCTCCATGAAAATAGCATCCGCCATGTCTTATGCCTCCTTTAACCACGTGGCCAAAGATAATATACCATGAATTGACCACATGGTCAGGCAAGTCTCTTTTTCTTTTGTAAAAGCGAAATTTAACACCAACACGCATTTGTGTTGGCATTATATTCACATATACAAATATATACGCAAAGGGCGATCACAATGAAAATAATGGAGAAAGCACTGAAAGAAGAGGGTGTCTCAACCTCTTTATATGACAGATGTGGCTGAGATAGTTTCTCGTGGCATTGTGAGTACATCAGCAGTTGTCATTATAGCCAGGTTATTCTTTCAGGGAAGTGTCTTCACTTGAGGAGGCTAAGAAACTCATTCCTGGAAGATAGCAACCTATTTTTCAAATTCGTCTATGATCCCGCCGCTGACATCACGAACTGTAACTTTGAAAGAACCGTTGTAGTCAAGAATTACGAAGTGATGGACAGCGGCTTTTTTGATCATTCCCCGTACATCTGAAATAGGGTAAATCGAAGCTCCACCACCCGCGCTCACGATGTAAGTTATTCCATCTCTTTCTATTCTCTGATAACCGTGATCGTGCGCGGAAAAAACGATTTTCGCGTTGATGTCTCGAAACACGTCGTGAAGGCACGCCGCTTTTTGAACCAGGTAGTCTTTGGAATGAGGCCCACCCGTGAATATAGGGTAATGAGTGAAAATCAAAATTTTCTTATCAGAAAGATTTAGGGATCTGAGAAAATCAGCGGCTTTCTCTATTCCCTGCTCAAGATCCAGAAAAATCATCTCCAGATCTCCAACAGTGGCATGATAATTGTAAAGGCCAAAGAAGTCATTGTAGAACGTGTCTGGATTCTCGTGATTTCCTTTCAAAGGTTGGAAAAACGCGCTTTTTCTGAGCGGAAGCGTTATTTCAAAAAATTGTTTCCACTCCTCGATGTTATCGCCGCTGTTCACCATATCACCCAGATGAACCACTATCTGAGGCTTGAGTTGAAGTATCTGTTCGACAATTCTTTGATGAACGCTGTGACCATAACGAGAATCACCGTAGACGGCTATCTTCAGTGGAACAGACGGATAGCTGAGCACCGTATCAACTGGAGTTACCACTTTCAGCCGATTTCCAACTAAAGTAAAGATTGGTCCAACTTCAATGCCTATGGCAAGAGTGATAACACCACAAAAAACTGCCAAAAGTAATTTTCTCAACACATCAACCTTTCCTCACCAAGCGAATTAAAACCAGAATTCCAGCGAATATGAGAATTCCTCCAATAATGATTCTTCCAGCGGGTAAGTTGGTCAAATTTGCTCCTATGAACACAGCCGATATCACTGCCAGTATTCCCGAACTTATCAAACTCCCTCTGTCCTTCGTCTTCAGGTAGAACTGAAACAAGCCCACTCCCGGGGCGAGTATGAACACAGGCCAGAGGATGCTCATGTGTTTGTAGTCTGTAAACGCGTTGTAGTAGAAGAAAACACCGAGTGTCAGCAACAAACCTCCAGGAATGAGGACTCCGGCGCCTTTTCCAAGAAGTCCGATTTCGAAAGCAAGCCCCAGAAACAGCAAAACTGTTGGCCACGTGTAGTTCCATGAAACATTGAAGAGCAGCATTACACCGAAAAATATGAAAAAACAAGCAAAGAGAATACTGGTAGCTCTCTTCTTTGACACACTATCCTCTCCCTTCGGGTGTTTTTAAGCTTTCTACAGCGCAGTCTTTTCGTAATGCTATCTTACAACAAAAGCGGGCATTGTTGCCAATGTGCCCGCATTGGAAAACATGTGTTGTCTCAACAAATATCAAAAAAATGCCATCAAAAGCTGTATCTGAAGCCGATCATGATTTTATAGTTTCCGTTGAAGTCGTAGCTTCCACCAAACAAAAGCGCCAGAGATTTGTAGATAGCTATGGTTGCATTTCCTGAAAGCAAAATTGTTTGTTGCTGGCAAGCAACTCCAAGCGTAAAGGAGAAGTTCTCCACGTTAACTTCAGCATCCACAGACCATGAAGGTTGAGTCAATTGCAGGTTTTCCACGTCAAAAACTATTGGGTAGAACGAAGCGCTTAGCGTCAGATAGTCCGATATCTGTGAGTGATCGGAGATGCCACCAGCGATTAGAAAACCAGTATCAGCGCTGTAGAAGGCCTTCAAACCTAATCTGAGCTCTTCGTTCAGTACCCTTGTTTCTATACTTCCCTGGAATCTCACCGGGAAAAAAGCTCCCTCGATATCAAGATGCAGAGAATCAGTCAACCAGAGAGAAACACCGCCACTTCCCCCAATCTCTTTCTCGTTGAAATCCACACTTGCCTGCACATGACTTTCTCTGTCTATGTCTGAATCCTCCCACAGCAGATCAGCCATTTTGTCCAGGCTGCCCACGGCGTATATGTTGCTCGTGGGTAAATTGGCTTGTAGAATGCTCTTCATATACACCGCGAAGTATCTAACGCTTTCATTTGAACTGGCACGCAGAATTCCAGTTTTATCGGAAAGATCTTGAGACACGACCATAATTGGAGCAAACTCAGATGTTGGAACCCACATTTCAGTGTTCACGCTGTTTGGACCGAAAAGACCTTTAAATTCGATGCGGGTGAGCACAGATTCTCCGTCGGGATTTATCTTCAAAGGAGTTATCTGAAGTTCAAGGCCGGAACCTGTTCTTTCTCCTGTGATCAGGGAAAGAGTTTCATGACTGACGAGTATCTTTGCCGTTCTATTCATAACAGTTGATACCCAGGGTCTTGTTGAGGTCAGATTCTTTTCACGACTTTTTCCCGCTTCAAATTCAACCTTCACAAACGGGATTTTAACCAAAAGCTGAAGCAGTTCTGGCTCGTAGTTCACACCGAAAGACAAAGCTGAGCCTGGTTTTTCAAAATTCACGCTCTTCAGATCAAATTTCTGCGATATTTGTTCTGAAAGCTCCACAATTTCCATCTGGTAGATCACAACATACGGCTTGCTCTCCTGGGCGAAGCAAAGTTGAAATACGAAAATAGCAGTGAAGAAAATCAGTGCTGTGATCTTTTTCAAGTCAATCATCCCCTTATAGTATTTCAACAGTCAGGAATATGAGCATTTCTCTCTGTGACTGCGACTGCTCCTTGGTTCCAAAGAAGTATCTCAGTATCGGAATTTGGTCAAGGAACGGAACTCCCCTATAAGTATCTGACTCATCTTCCACAGTCATACCCGAAATCAGTATCGTTTGCCCGCTTCGAGCGTACAGAGTGGTTGAAAGCTCACTGCGTTTTGTTGAGAGAGCTCTCGTGGTTCTGCCGTTCGTGAAGTGACTGATAGTCGGTGAAAGTGAGATCTCAATCTGATCGTCTCCAATGATTCTTGGGGTTATATCAAGACCCACTCCAACGTCCACTGTTTGAGTTGTGGCCGCCGCGCCTTCCTCTGGTTGAAGAATAATCACTTCCCTCTGACCGACAAACAGATTGGCAGATTTTCCATTGTTGACTATAATCCATGGATCTGCCGATATTTTCGCCTTCTGCTGCTCTTCGAGCAGTTTTATATTGGCGACTATGGTTCCAAACATATCTGTCTGAATGGCGAAGTTGCCGAGAGTCAAACCGAGCTGAGTTGTCCAGTCGGGGTTGAATTGCTCGTTGGCTCCGAAGGTGTAGCCAAGCTGATCTAAACCTATTTGGTTCAGAAACTCCTTTGAAACCTCTGTGACTAAAACACTGACCTTTATCTGCCTGGAAGGCTTATCAATTTTCGCAAGGTCTTCCTTAAAACGCTCTATAATATCCCTCGGCGCCGTTACAGTGAGCGAGTTCGTTTCAGAGTCAGCCTTTATGAAAGGACTGTAAAACGATGGGAGCAGTGCGGTCGCCGCTTCTACACTTATATACTGTGGATTCACAACCTCTGTTTCAGCTATGAATCTGAACGCGGGGTTGCTTGGATCCGGGGCTCCCACGAAATAGAAGTCATCCATTTTCACAAAGGTGTAACCGCTCGGCATCAAAATCATCTTCAGCGCCTGCTCTAAAGGCACTTCATTGAGTTCCATGGTCACAAAGCCGGTAACCATCGTATCAGCGATGATTGTTACCCCAGTTTGAGCTGAAATATCTGCAAGAGCGTCTAAAATGAACGTGTCTTGAAAAATATTCGAAACGAGAGGAACCT
>QNAO01000019.1 GCA_003641785.1 Thermotogae bacterium | reverse complement strand
TCAGATACAAGGGGGCATTGTACAGGGCATGGGATTCGCTTTTATGGAGAAACTCGTGTTAGACAACGGTAGAATTTCTACCTTGAACTTCAACAACTATACAGTACCCACTGTGAGAGATGTCCCCAAGATGCACATAGATATTGTAGAGGATGAATTTCCTCATGGTCCATTTGGAGCAAAGGGTATAGGGGAGCCGTCTTTAATGAGTTGTCCTCCATCAATTGCTAACGCCATTTCTGATGCTGTGGGCAGGCGTGTTCGTGTTTTGCCAGCGGATCCTGAGTACGTGCTGTCGTTAATTGAAAGGTGGTGAATTTTGTGAAAAAAACGGCTGTGGTGGGACCCACGTACGAGGAAATGCTGAGGCCAGAGAAAGTGGATCCCAAGCTTCGAGCGAGAGCTCTTGAAATGAAGAAGAAGGATCCTCTGCATCCTGTTAATCTCTATAATATAACCTGGAAGGATGAAAGGAATGAACCGTATTACTTTGTCTTACCACGTGAGCTTACAGGGGTAGAAGCCAATATAGTGGTTTTGTACGCAAAGGATTTTCCTTCAGGAAGTCATAAAGTTGGGGCTACTTACAGTGTGCTGATGGAGAAAACCATATTCGGTGAAGTCGACCCTTCTGTCCATACACTCGTTTGGCCTTCGACAGGAAACTATGGGATTGGCGGGGCCTGGGTGAGTTCCAGGATGAACTACGATTCGATTGTGATATTGCCAGAGTTAATGAGCAAAGAGAGATTCGAGATTATAAGACACTACGGGGCCCGTGTGATAGCCACTCCTGGCTGTGAGTCAAATGTGAAGGAGATATATGACAAAAGTAAGGAACTGTATCAAAAAGATCCAAAGCGGGTCAGAATACTGAACCAGTTCAGTGAGTTTGGCAACTACAGATTCCACTACTATGTAACCGGGAATACCATGATAGAGTTGGTGAAAGAGAAAGATCTGGGAAATGGAAGAATAGCAGCAGTCGTCGCTGGAGTTGGATCTGCTGGCACAATTGCCTGTGCAGATAGGGTGAAGCAGATCTATCCGGAAGCGAAAAAGATAGCCGTGGAGCCTCTTCAATGCCCAACGCTGGCTCTTAATGGTTATGGAGGTCATGACATACAGGGCATTGGAGACAAGCACGTAACGTGGATTCACAATGTTTTGAATATGGACTCGGTTGTCCTCGTGGATGATATGGATAGCAAAAGAATTCTGAGGCTCTTCGCGGATTCGGTTGGTAAACAATTTTTGTCTGAACTTGTCGAGAAGCAATGTGTAGAGTATCTTTCCGATAAATTGGGCATATCAAGTATTGCCAACATAATTGGAGCCATTAAGATAGCCAAGTTCTACAAGCTGAGCCCTGAAGACAATATCCTTACAGTGGCGACAGATAACATTGAAAGATATCATTCTGTTATCAATGAGATGAACAGAAATTTGGGCCAGCTTGATAGAGCCCAGGCAAAATGCGATTTTGACAGAATACTGTTAAGAGCTGAACCAACGTGGGTGTTTGAAGGTGACAGATGGACTCGCGAGCGGTGGCACAACTTGAAGTATTACACGTGGGTCGAGCAGCAGGGCAAGAAGGTAGAGGAGCTCGATGCTCAAAGAGAAGAGTCCTACTGGCTGAATCAGCAGAGGCTCGTTGACGATGTTAATAAGAAGCTCATTGAGTACAAGGAGGCCCACAGAGAAGCTCTTGATACTATAATTTGGAGTTGAGAATTTTCATGACATTGTCCTTCATTTGAAGAGCGTCTGCTATCAGCTTCTCACGAATTTGAATCTCACTGCCCAGGATCTTGTAGGCGCGCAGCGCTATTTCTGCTGGATTCTTATCTGAATAGCCTTGATAGGATGGCAGATAGCGTTTCATAAACCGTTCTGTCTTGGTAGAGTGGACCGAAACGAAGGGTATGCCGTAGAAAGAAGCTATTAAACAACCGTGGAATCTCTGAGATATCACAAGAGATGAATGAGCGATTGTGGCTATCGGGTCATCGTACTCAACTGATACGTTGAAGTTTCTGGACAATGTTGAAGCCATTTTGGATGCCACCTGTTCATCTTCAAGACTCAGCGGAACAATTTTGACAGTGTCGATGTTCTGTTCTGATAGTACAGAAAGCGCTTCTGAGATATCAATCTTTTCTCTTAAGATCAAACTCACCTGTGGTTTGACCTGAGTCTGAAGATCCCGCCCCATTAACTCCAGAATCGCTAAATCTGTTCCACTAACGACCTTTGCTCCAATGAGCCTACAGTATCTTTCGCTCACGGAATCTCTTGGTATACTGATAACTCTTGGAGATGATAGAAGATGTTTCAAAAGCGTTTTGCAGAAGCGCTTGGACACCGGTCCGAAGCTGTTACCCAAGAGCATAACGCGTCTCTTAAACATAACAGCCGCATACAGCACGCTCCAGTAGTACAGGAAGCTTCTTGTACTCGTCTCATCTTGAAAGATACCTCCTCCACCTGCCACAATGATTTTGGAGTTGAGAATTGCACTGAAGACATCGACAGGATCGAATCTGGATACTGAATCTGAATAGTTGCTTTGCAAGTTGAGTTTGGAGAATTTTGACGGTAAAGTCAGGTAAATTCTCTCAAAGTGCGCTTCACGCAGTATCCTGATAGTGGCGGATTTTAGGAGTTCGTCACCAAGATTTCCAAAGCCGTAGTATCCCACAACAAAAGCATTATGCAAGGAAAAACCTTCTTTCTTAGAGAATCATTCATATGGATTATAACAAAGTGGAGGAACCTGTCATGATAGAAACTCTTACAGATCGAGTTTTTGTTATCGGTAGTGCTGGGTCGTCTAACACCACTATCATAACCGGTAGTGAAGGAACTGTTGTTGTCGATACGACTCTCTTCCCGGAAAAAGCCCGGCGGATAAGGGATTTCGTGAAAGAGCTTGCAAGAAAGCCGGTAAAGCTTGTTGTGAATACGCACTATCATCCTGACCACACTTTTGGTAATCAAGAATTTGAAGATATTGATATTGTTGCTTCAAGTCTCACACTGGAGAAAATGAAAGATATGGACAACGATGAATATCTTGAACATCTGCCAAAAATCAAAAAGATAGTTTTTCCGTCAGAAACATTCGACGAGGAATGGGATGGATTCAACATAATTATAAAAAGAGTCGGTGGTCACACACCAGATTCTTCATTTGTTTACCTCAAATCAGAAAGGATACTCATAACTGGAGACCTTGTTTTTAACGGTCTTCATGCTGAAATAGTTTCAGATAGCGACATTGAGTCATGGATAGATATTCTTGGTGAACTCAGCAAATTTGATGCCGAGTGGATTGTTCCTGGACACGGTGTTCCTAAGGACGCTACCTGCTTGAAACTCATGCAAAAATATTTGATGAAATTCCGCAGACTTATCAGGGGCACGATAAATTACAGCGAAATACTCACAGACGAGAACTTTTCGAAACGTGGCTTTTCGGAACTCTTCTCGTGGAGCGTGGACAATCTTCTCAACAGGAAGGCAAAACAGCTTGGCTAAAAATACCTATCAACATTTGCATTAACAATCATCTGAAGTACATCTATTCTAACGTATTCATCACTGTCGAGTGTGAACATTTGAACAGTTGATATCTTGCCGTCTGATAAACCGATTTTCAGAATCACCGGTTCGATCCCAGCGGATTTCATGAGTGACGCCACCACTGGGTAAATCGTTACTGTTTTTTCGTCTATCTTTGTTGTAAATATAGGAGTTTCGAGAATTTTTAGAACAGTGTCTAAGCCGTTCACTATTGCTTCGATTGGTAATTCAATGGTGTCTATATCTTCATAGCCGGGAAAACGTGAATACAGCCTCTTTGTTCTTGAGTAATAAGTGAATGAAAGTTCAGAAAATTCCTCGGGTTCTTCGATCAAGAAGTAGAAATCTTCAAGATTTCTGATAGCAATAGAGGCGGTGAGTCGGAAGTCATTGTAGTCTCTTTCATTTGCTTTTACATGGGACTGCACTTGTATTTTGAAAAAGAAATCCCTTGTACCCGCGATATTCTCAATCAGGTCAAACAGGGCATTCCCGGTTATGACTGTGTTCAGTAGAAAAGTAAAAGCGAACAAAATAAAGATTCTCTTGAATTTCAAGTAATGTCTTTCTCCTTTAGTGAATATAGTCTTTGCCGAGGAGTGACGATCTCTGTTATTCTAACACCAAAGTTCTCATCAACAACGACTACTTCGCCTTTGGCTATAAGTTTCCCATTCACAAGAATATCGACAGGTTCACCTGTTAGCTTGTCGAGTTCAAGCAAAGAGCCGATGTTCAAGTCAAGAACCTGCTTTAGAGTCATTTTTGCTCGTCCTAATTCTACAACAACTCTCAAAGGAACATCGAGCAGTAACTCCAGTTTTTCGTCAAAGTGCGTCAAAGACTCCACAACTCCAGCCTGTGGCTTTTCAAATTCCTGGAACTTGGCGGGTTCAACTCTCACTTTTTCCTGGCTTTCCACTTGTTTTTGCGCGGGGGGTTCCTCTTTGTCTGGGTGAAACATTTTGCCAAGGCTTTCAGCGAGTGCTTTCTCAGATAACAGTTGAGCTTCAAAAGATCCGCAATCTTCGATTTTAATGCTCATTTCAAAGCAAAGTCCTGGATCTTCGCTCTTGAGGAAGGCAGACTCTTTATTCAGCAACTCGGCTTTAGGAGTGGAGATATTTATCTTCTCTTTGGCCTTTTCTGAAAACGATGTTGTGGAAGCTCCGATCATCTGGTTAAAGGCTTCTGAAATAGCACTCAATTTGATATCGTTGAGCTCAAGATCCTCAGTTTCGCCGGTTCCTCCCATCATCAAGTCAGCTATCTTGACCGCCAATTGTGATGACAGGATGAGTATACACGATCCTTTGACACCTTCGGTGAAATCTAAGTTTACAGCAACGCCTTCTTTCACATCAGCGGCAAGATCTTTTATTGTCCCTTCTTTGACATCCTTGATATCGAGTGTAACCTCTTTGCCAATGACAATTGAAAGAGCTGTAGTTCCAGAATTAAAAAACTCTTTAATTGCTTGGGATAGAGAATCACCTTTTTTGTCTTCAGTACCAATGTCTTTAAGCAGAGCATCCAATTCATCTTGAGAAAGGAATTCATCAGTCATTTCATTCCACCTCCGGCTTCAAAACGCCAGTAACTTTAACAGCGCGATAGCCCTTGTACACTCCGGGTCTCGCAGTAAACTTTCTTGTTCCTTCCACATCGATAAATATATCCTCATCATAATGAGTTCTAAGGCGAATGACATCTCCCTTTTCCAGTTCGAGTATTTCACGAAGAGTTAGAACTGTTTCACCGAGAACAGCCGAAACATTGAGAGAAACGTCTTTTGTTGTTGAAACGAGAGTTTTCCTGAGCCCCTGAGATTTTTGCTCCTTTTTCATAGCGAACCACATTCTTGAGGATAACTTGTCGCTGAAAGGTTCTGTCACCGAGGAAGGCCAGCAAATGTTCATGAAGCTCTCTGTTTTTCCTATGGAGATGAACAGTGTTACAAGTAGCACCATCTCATTCGCTGGAGCGATTTGAACGAACTGCGGGTTGGTCTCAATGCTCTCTATTACAGGTACAAACGAGACGATATCCGACCACGCTTCTGCCAGATTGGTCAGTATGTTCATGACTTCCTTTCTCATTATGGAAGTCTCTATCTCAGATGGATTTCTCTTGATGTTCGGAATACCTGGCCCTCCTAATATCAGGTCAATTATCGTGTAGAAAATGTCAAGACTGAATTCTAAGACGCCACTGCCAACAAGCTCGGGTGCTGAAAACACAACAATGAACGAAGGTGAAGGAAGTGATCTCACAAACTCCTCGTACGCGATCTGGTCTATACTCGCCAAATTGACACTTACAAATGTGCGAACGCGTCCTGAAAGATATGTTGATATACTTCTTGCAAAACCTTCATGAACCATATCAAAGGTCCTTATTTGTTCCTTGGAAAACTTACTTGGACGCCTGAAGTCATATGCTTTTACAGTCTTTTTTTCCTCATGAACCTGTTCAGCCGTCAATTCACCCGAACTTATCGCTTGAAGTAGTCGATCTATTTCATCTTGACTCAGAACATCCGACATGGCATCACCTCTTTAAACTATTCCACTGTGCTGATGGCCTTTATGTAAAGAAAAACTCCGATCACACCGTATTTCTCGCGATCTCCTGTGAAACCAATTATTTCATTCACCATAGCTCGTATCTGTTTTTTCAAAAGTTCTATACCTGAAGCTGTGTTGAGCTCCGATCTTTCTTTACTCAAAAATATCAGCATGAGACCATCCATTATTTCGTCATTTTTTTCTGCAATCGCTGCTCTGCATGAATCACTTGCAACTTTGAACGAAAGGGAGTCAATTACAACGACATCTTTTCCACCCTTGAGCATGAACGTTTGGTATGTGCCCGGCTGAATCAGGATAGCCTTTATTTCATTTTGCACCATGGGTTGTGATTCCTGAGCGCCTTGCACATTGTTTCCCAAAAGCTGCAACACTGCGAACGTGACACCAAAAGCAACAGCAGCGGGAACTACTATCATTATTATTAAACTACCAAAACGCCCCTTTTTCTTTTCATCAGCCATTCGATCACCTCGTTATTTTGCTCTTTCCCTCTTTATCAGTATATCAATTCTTCTGTATTCATCTCTTAACTGTTGAATTTGCAGACTGAGACTCTTGTCAAGCTCAGATATCCTTTTTGTATACTCTTCTTCGGTGATATTCCTCAAATTGAGTTCGTCTTTGAGATTGGCCTTTTGTGTATCTATGTACTGTTCCATAGCCTTTATTTGATTCTTTATCATCCAATCTCCCACGCCTATTGGATAGAATCTTTGCCCATCATAGAAGTACTCTGGATCGAATCTTCCAGCTCTGATATCTGCAAGTCTTTCAATTGATCTTCTTTTTTTCAGTTCTTCGGTGAAAAACGACACAACACTCGATGCCCTCGCGGAGCTCAAATGCCAATTTGAAGCGTAAATCGAGTCAGTTGGAACCGGACGATCATCGGCGTAGCCATAAATTTGGAGGACATTATTGGTGTGTTCAATCACAATGGAGCCGATCTTGCCGAGAAGCTCTTTTGCCTCTGCCGTGAGCCTCGCGCTACCAGAGTAAAAGAAAGCCATGTTTTTCATAACTATGATCGTGCCTTCATCTTTTTCTTCGATGGTTATCTTACCTTGATATTCTTCGGCTATTCGGATGAGTTCTTGATAGATTCCACGTTGCGATGTTATCAACGGCTCTTCTGTCAAGCTTTTTCCGCCTGTTAGAACACTGGGAGGTTTTCCCGTTAGAGCTGTTCTTAAGCCAACAGCGACTTGTTGAAACTTTCCGGGACTGACAGTTGACATCGAGAACAAGAGCACAAAAAAGGTCAGCAACAGTGTTACCATATCACCATATGTCGTAAGCCAGCTCGCTGCTGGCTTCTCCTCATGTTTGCGCTTTCTCGCCATATCTTCTACACACTGACCTCCTCAGTAGAAGCTTCGTAAACTGCCTTCTCTTGAAGATTCAAGAACGATTTGAGTTTCTCTTCCAGAACTCTTGGGTTCTCACCAGCTTGTATTGAAAGAACACCTTCGAGTATCAGCCGTTTTTCCAAAAGGATTTTCGCGGCTCTTCTTCCTATCTTTTCTGCCATTGGTAGGAATATCCCATTGGCTATAACGCTTCCGTACATTGTGGTAATCAATGCGACAGACATACCAGGTCCTAAGGTTTCAGGATTGTTTAAGGACTTGAGCATTGCTATCAAACCGATCAGCGTTCCTATCATTCCGTACGCTGGTGCGAAAGCGCCGGCTGAGTCTAAAACCGCCTTCTGAGTTACCAGATCATCCTCTATTAGCTCCATTTCGATTTCCATCATGTTTTTGAGCAAGTCTGGATCTGTTCCATCAACAACCAGTTGGAGCGCTTTTTTCATAAAAGGATCATCGATCTCGTTGAGATTTTCCTCTAAGGATAGAAGCCCCTCTCTTCTTGCCTTTTCCGAAAAAGATACGAGTGTCTTGATCAATCCAATAGTATCCACTTTTTGCTCTTTAAGTGTTGAAAGCATGATGTTGATTATTTTGAAACCCTTTTCTTTGGGGTGAGCGGCAATTGTTGACCCCAGAGAGCCGCCAACAGTAATGAATAATGACGGAAGATTATAAAATGTTCCGAGATCTGATTTGTTCGCGATAATACCAAAGACAACCATTCCAAAAGCCATGACAACTCCAAGCAGTGTGGAAATATCCATTCACAAATCACCTACCCTGAGCACCCGGCAAAAATTTCAGAATATCAATTACTGGGTACGCCTTTCTCTTGTATTCCAAAACCTTTTCTACCACTTCATCAACTTTTTCCAGAACTATGTACCTTCGCCCATTAAACAGAGTAATAGTTGTATCAGGTAAGGCTTCTATGGATTCGATCATTTCGGCATTGAGCACAAACTCTTTACCTTTCAGACGAGTTAGCCGAATCACTTAATCTCACCTTATCTTCTGAGAGCTACGAGCTCACCCAAAATCGTATCGGCAGTTGTTATCACTCTCGCGTTTGCTTGAAATCCCCTTTGTGCAATTATCATTCGAGTAAATTCTTCAGCAAGGTCCACGTTGGACATCTCGAGCGCTCCGGGAATGAGCGTCCCTCGTCCTCCCGTTCCGGCAGATCCTATTTGAGCTAATCCACTGTTTGAAGAGACCACATACAGCGAATTACCTGTTTCTATCAAACCGGCTGGGTTGTTGAAAACAGCCAGAGCCACTTGACCAAGTGTGTCTGTCAAGCCGTTTGTGAAGGCCCCTATGATTTCCCCATTCTCGTTGATGGCGAAAGATTGCAATGATCCCTGTGCGTTTCCGTTTTGCCAGGTGAAGCTTGCAGAATTTGAACCGGCAAACTGTGTCAGCGACGTGAAATCAATGTCAGCGCTTACTGTGCTGTCACCCATGTGAGAAGCGTCGAATTCTATTGTGCGGAGTTCCACATTTCCAACTTCCAGATCACTTCCATCCCAAGTCACTCCATACATTTCACTGATTCTTCCGGAAGGATTGAAATTTACAATCCCTCCCACGTAGTCTTGCCCATCATATTTGGCATTTCCGTCGGCATCCTTGTAGGTGATTGGCTCTCCACTGCTTGTGTAAGCGCGCCAGAGCCAGGCATTCTGCATAGAGGTTCCAAACTGTCCAATTCTTGTGAATTCGACATACACCGAATATGGATTTCCAAGTGAGTCGTACATTTCAACGGCTGTCACATACGTGGGACTTTCGTATTCAAGAACGTTGAAGTTAGAAGGGTTGTCCGATTCATAAAAACGAGGCTCACCAGATGTGGGTATTGTTATGGTAGCGTCTCCTGCGATGGTAATCGTATCTCCAGCACTGGCGGTTCCGAATACCACGTAATAATCTTCTCCAGTTTCAATATCTTCACTACTGATTGGTGAAGAAAAATCCCCTCCAGTTATTTCGACATCCCCTTCGTATATTACGTTTCCAGATGAATCCATAACAACTGTGTTGTAAGTACCATCTGTAGGTATTGAATCGAAATCTGCTTTTGTTAGCTGACCGTCAGTGGTAGCGGTGGCGTGGAAGGCTGTTCCAGATTCAGTGACTCTGCCAAATTCGTTCAAAACCATGAAACCCGCCGCTTCTATAACGCCATCTTTATCGGCGTCCATTTGCCAGGTATAACTTTG
>QNAO01000018.1 GCA_003641785.1 Thermotogae bacterium | reverse complement strand
CGGTTGAGTATCACTTCGCCTGCTTGTCTTGTGAACACACCCGTGAGCGGATCTTTGGCTTTCTGAGAATCAACAGCAGATTGCTTTTCGATGTTATTCATATGAATAGAGGCTATCAATGATATGTACTTCAACAGTCTGTGTAATTCTGGTTCAATGGGTTCAAAAGTTGTAAGAAGAAGTGAGTACTGTTTTCCCATTTCCACTGATTGAAAATCGTTGACAACAAAACAGGCTTTGATTCTTTTTAGCAAGCTGTCCAGTGAAGGATAGGATGTGCTGGGAAGCTGGTAGCCGCTACTGCTTGATGTGACAACTCGAAATTGTTCTCCATCTGCTTTCAAGATTGCACAAAGAGAAGTGTTTGGTACCATTTTGTAGATGTCTGAGCACAGTTGCTCTAATAAAGAATTCAGAGAGGATTGCTTCAGAAAATTGCTTACTATAACGGCAAACACGCCCATGAGTGAGTTCTCGCCCTTTGCACCACTTTCTTTGAACAAACCCATAAGATCATCTTGGTTCACTTCCAAAAACAAATCACCCCTTCTTATTGTTTAGCGGCTGAAAGTTGTGTTCTCTTTGAGGTGCAAAGCGATGATATAATCCTCTGGGAGGCGTGAGATGTGAATGTGAATGATGCAAAAATACTGAGCAGGCGAATTATGGAAGCAGGCGAAGTTCCATTACTCGTTGGTCACTTTGGAGTTGGCAAAACTGACCTCGCTCGAGAACTTGCTCGGGAGTCTTCCAGGGAGCTGACAATACTCATACTTTCTCAGATGGAGCCAGGAGATCTTTTGGGGCTCCCCTCTCGTGAAAATGAAAGGACAGTTTTTCTGAAGCCGGATTGGTGGCCAGAGACGGGGCAAACCTTGATATTGCTTGATGAGATCAACAGAGCTCATAGGTCAATAAGAAATGCGGTTATGCAACTTCTCATTGATCGAAGAATTCACAACCATGTTCTACCAGATGGAACATGGCTTATGGCGACAATGAATCCTCCTGACGAGGAATATGATCAAGCGGACTTGATAACAGATCCTGCCTTTGTGTCTCGTTTCTTTATTCTGGACGTGTCGCCGGCTTTTAATGAGTGGAGCGAATGGGCTCGCGAGCGTAATGTTAGCAAAGATGTTACGGGTTTTTTGTCAAAGTATCCTGAATTTCTGTATATGCCTTCTCCAGTTTCTCTGAGAATTGAACTCAGGCCGAGCCCAAGAAGCTGGTACAAATTAAGCAGGGTCTTAGATAATCTGACTCCAGATGAGAGAACGCGTTACGCCTATCATTTAGCGGCGGGAATACTGGGACCGGAAGCTGCGAAGGCTTTCGTTGATTACTCAACTTATGGTTTCGAAACACCTTTGCCCAGAAAGATCCTTGTGGAAGGTATTTCACAAACACTCCAAAAGCATAATATTGACTCAGCTAGTTCGGTCGTTGTCCGGCTCATAGATTATCTCTCCAAAGTTGATGATGAAGAAGTGGCGATGCTTAGAACACACTTAAAACGTGTGGCAAAGAACATCTCAGATCTGAGCTCTGTGATCCCAAGAGAATCTTTCTATGCCCTTATTCGATTTATTGTTGATAAGGCATCAAATTCAGAAGACAATTCAGACTTCTTTGACAGTCTTGTGGAAGAGCTGTCAACTCATTCCAATGTGAGATCAGTTCTGGAGGGGATATGAAAATTGAAGACCTGATTCTTGAAATAGGACAGAGGTCACCGTTCTACCTGTATCTTCTGCTCACAGTTTCTAAAAGGCCTTCAGATAAGGTGAGAACTATTGCTCTTTCTTTTTCAAAAAAGTCAAATCCTGTGCTTGTTTATAACCCGCGTTGGCTGCAGAAAAAAGATAGAAACATTCTCAAGGGTATGCTCATTCATGAAATTCTCCACTTAGTCAGCCTTCATTTTTTAATAAGACCAAAAGATGAAAGAGACAGAAAGATATGGGATCTCGCTATGGACGCTTCTATAAACCAGTACATACCTGAGCTCACGGCATTCGGTGTTCCTTTAGATGTTTTGGTAAGAGAGGGACATGGTGTTGACAACGAGAACTTTTTCGTTGTGCCTCCCGACTCTATGCCTGGACTCAGTGCCGAGGAATATCACAAGTGGATTATTGAAGAAATGGAAAAACTTGACAGATACGATGTACTTGAAGTGGCGGAAATGCGAGAAAAAGCTACCGATTCGCACAAAGCTATGTATGAAATTGATACGAGTGTGGACATGATTTTAGAACTCACGAAATCCAAAGTGGGTAAAGCTTTCGATCTTTACAAGAATGAACTGCCTTCTGGGATCAGAAGGCTGGTTCAAATATCGATATCGCAGCCATTGTTGAATTGGCGGGATATGATGAGGCGTTTTATTGGGATAACTGAACAGGGAGAAAGGTACATGACTCCTTTAAGACCCAACCGCAGATACGAGATGCATCCTGGCTGGAAGACAGACTATACCGCTCGAATTGGAGTAGTTGTCGACACAAGTGGGAGTATCATAGATGAGGAACTGAACGCATTTCTTTCCGAAATAGATGCTATATCAAGACTATCTGGTTCCGATATCGTGTTGATTCAAGTGGATAGAACAGTGAACCTCGAAATGAGGTATCGTCATGGAATGTGGAGAAAGATGGAAGTAATCGGAGGTGGGGAGACAGATCTTCAACCTGCGGTGGACAGGATTCAAGAAAAATATCGAACGGAAGGTATAGTTGTATTCACCGATGGATTTACCGAGTTACCTTCTGCTTCAAGAAGGGTATTGTTCGTGCTTTCAAAGCATTCCAATGAGGAATTCGCCAAGCAGGCTTTAGAGGCTTATGGGAGGAATGCTGTGGTGTTTCTGAAATGATTTACATTGGAGCTGACTCAATCAAAGAAAAGTTGAAAAAGTTATCCGATCTTGATGTTTTAAACAATGTTCTTGAACTCAGGAAGCACAAAGATAAACTGGATGAATACCACCGTCACGCCCATCTGACAGCAATCTCAACCGAAAAGAGCCTGAATCTTTTTTTGTGCGTTGATACAAAAGGTAGAAAAATCTTCGGGCTGTCAATTCAGAATCCTCTGGAAAGGAATTCACCTATTTATGTTTCAAAAGTGAGAACCCCAGGGTTAAACGAAATGTGCGAAAAACTTCTCGCAGAGGATGGAAGTCAGAAAGGCGGTATTGTGAGACTTCCCATTGACGTGAGATGTCTTGCTGTTGCAGGCGATGAGGATTTTCTGAGAAAGGAGATTTTCAAAGAAAAGGTTTATGGAGTGACACGACTCTCTTTTGCAGAAAAGGTGGATGACAAGCTGTTTGGCGAGCTGGTACGAATTCACGGTGCCTCATTTGACTTTGCAAAAACTTATCTAACGAACGACTACATCCTGTGTGTCTTATTCCCTCCCCATGATATCGATAAGGAACATTTTGTTCTCCTGGCAGAAATCGCTGGACTTGTTAGAAATGAAATGGGTTTATCTATACCTACCAGTGTAAAACCCGTGATGGGATACAAGAAGGTTTTGTCTTCATTCGCAGTGCCGTATGAAGATGTGATAGATGGATTGAATGTGCAAGAGATCTGCCGAACATTTTGTGACAAAGTAAGAAGAGGTTACAGAAGTTTGATCACAGAGATAGCAAATTAAGAAAAATGAACCGTGTTCCCTTGGTGTTTTTTAGCCTCAAAGAATCTCCCAGCACTTCGAACAGTACGTATTTTGATCTCATTCGTGAAAGCGCAGTTCTCAATCTATGGGCAGATACTTCTGTTCTGAATGATCTTCCATGTGGCACGTCGATTTGAGCTGTATATTGAAGTGAACCCTTTGAGCTGTAGAATCTGAGGATTTTCCCCCTTCGAACGATGCTGATTGTAGTGTCCCGTGGTGTAACAGAGGCGGCTCTTGAAACATAATTCGAAAACTCCTTGGCTGAAAATGACAGGGTTTCGTGTGCTTTGGAAATCACAGCTCTTCTCACTTCTTGAATACCAGGACACTGCGGCTCGCCACAAACTTCCATGGCAAAATCCGGGTGAATAAGTGAGAGTTTTTCTTTTGAAACACCGAGGATCATTTTTTCGTTGATATTGTGTATCTCCAATGCTTTGACGATATGTCTGCAGCTCGCGTAAGGTATAGAGAAGCACATTTTAAGAGTGTTGTCAACTTTGTAGCTGCACACGGTAGTCATGCTATGACTTTGTCCCCAGAAAAGCAATGTGTCACTGGAAGTTGAAATTCTCAGAAAATCGCCCTCTTCTTGATGGGCTGTCACAAAATCTATCCCATTTCTTATTTTTCTCTGTTGAAGAGCTGATACTTGTCTATAGGGAAGCATTCTCTGCCGCGGTTCAGGTTGCGAAATTTTCATTCTTAGGATTTCATTATCGTTCTGCAGTTCCACCATATCGCCCTGAAATCTAAGATTTATGTAGAGGGATTTTTCACCTATCAGAAAGCCTCTGACAATTTTCAAGGGTAAAGGAATTTCACCCTGAAATGGTTCACTCTTTCCAAGCCTTACCCATGATGTCAAACAACCATCTGTTGCTCTCAGAACCAGCCCATCTTTGTAGGACAAGAAAACTTTCCCCAAGCTATACTCAGATGAGCCCATTATTTTGTTTGAAAATCTAATCCAGTGAATCAAAGAAGATGTGGGAATTGAAGCGTTCACTTAGCTCACCGCCGATGATACGATGCACTCAATTAACTGTTCAAAACTCATACCAGCCGCTAGTGCCGACGCCGGCATGTCGCTGAGATCTGTAAGCCCTGGGATGGTGTTGATTTCCAGCATGTGAAACCTCCCATTCGACAGAATACCATCCACTCTTGCAAAGCCGTGACAATGGCATAACTTGAAGGCCTTGAGTGAGCTTTCTACGACTTGTTCTTCTTCTTCAGAAGTCAAGGGTGCTGGGACAATGAACTGAGTCATGTTAGGTGTGTACTTGGCTGTGTAATCGTAGAATCTTCTTTTTGGTTTCAGCTCTAATATTGGTAATGCCGTCGGTTCTTCGTTTTGCTCTAAGATAGATACGGTCAGCTCACGACCAGGCACATATCTTTGGAGGATAAGCTCGTTGTAGTTATTAAGCTCGAGGGCGCTGTACTTCATCAAGTCCTTCTCAGTGTCGCATATATGAACACCTATGCTTGATCCTTCCGATACTGGTTTTATGACACATGGAAAACCAAAGGGGGATTTATCTGTTGGTTCTTTGATCGGCACAAAATCGGGATACTTCACATCGGGTGATACAACGCGATAAGTGGCAATTTTGTTGAAACAGATGGAACTCGCCAGCACTCCGGATCCTGTGTATCTAACTCCGATCCAATCGAGCATAGCTTGAATTTTGCCATCTTCTCCAAACACGCCATGGAGGACATTGAAGATAAGGTCGAAATCTCGAAGTGATTCCAATCTGGAGGGAAAGTCTTCGGTAACGTCCACCTTCGTGACATTGTGACCCAGCTTTTTCAGCGCTTTCAAAACATTTTCACCGCTTATTAGAGATATTCTTCTTTCTCTTGAAATTCCTCCCATCAACACCGCGATTTTCATCATTTGGCCACCTTTTTACATTTTGGACAGTACAGAACTTCTTTTCCCTTCCTTCTCAAGTACACCAGCGGTTCACCACACATTTCACACCGTTGATTCGAGGGTTCGTTCCAGCTCATGTAATTACATGAAGGGTTTGTGCATTTGAAAAATAACCTCCCCTTTTTGGAACGCTTGCGCTCAACGGGTGAAGAACATTTTGGACACTTACCTCTTGCAAATCCCTGATATGTTTTTCCACAGTTTTTGCATTTCAAGTACTCTCCATATCTACCAAACAGGACTTCTAAAGTGCCTCCGCAACTTGGGCACTTATTGTCTGCTTCTTGATGAGTTTGCTTTTCCAAAATCATCTTACCGTTGAGAAAAACGCCGGGTGTTTGTGGTGCAAGCGACATTGTTTTACCGCAAGAAGAGCAGCTTAAGTAAAGGCCATATCGTCCTGTCTTCATATTGAAACTGCTTCCGCAGGAACATTCTACGTTTGTCTCTATATCTATAGAAAACCACACAGACTCAGCTTTCTCCAGATACTTAGAAAAATCCTCATAGAACTCTTTAAGAACTTCGCTCCGATGTTTTTTTCCGCTTTCCACCTCATCAAGAGATTCTTCCATGTGAGCCGTGAATTCAATGTTGACAATGTCTGGAAACCGTTCTTTTAGGAAGTAATTTACTGTAGAGCCAAGAACCGTTGGAAGCAGTTCTCTGGATCTCTTGATAACGTATTTTCTATCGATAAGCGTTGAGATAACACTCGCGTACGTGCTTGGTCTTCCTATATTGTTTGACTCAAGTGTTTTCACCATGGTGGCTTCGGTATATCTGGGTGGTGGCTTGGTTTCGTCTTCGTTTATATTCCAGCTTGTCACTGACAATGTCTTTGCAGTGGGAATGTTCACCTTTGATTTTGGTTTAGATTTCCTTAGAATGGATTCAAAACCGTCAAAAGTTTGAATCTCTATCTTTGTTTCAAATTCGTATTCTCTGCTTTCAAAAATTATTGTTGTTTCCTCATAACGGGCATCTGACATTTGAGAGGCCATGAACCTTTTCCATATCAATTCATAGAGAGTAGCGTATTCCTTTTTCAGCAGTTTCTTAGCCTTCTCTGGTGTGATCTCCACATCTGTGGGTCGTATTGCTTCGTGAGCATCCTGTATGTTTTTCTTATTCTTGGTTTTCCTCTTTGAAGTAGACATATATTCCTTTCCGAAGTGCTTTTCTATGTAATTTTTTGCCATTTTGGCCGCTGTTTCTGAGATTCTCGTCGAGTCCGTTCTCATGTATGTGATGAACGCCATGTGACCTTCAGGTGTTTCAACTCCTTCGTAGAGCTGCTGAGCGATTTGCATTGTTCTTTTCACCGAAAAACCAAATCTGTTCGCGGCTTCTTGCTGAAGTGTACTGGTTATAAAAGGTTCCGGGTGCTTCTTGCGCACTTCTCTACGTCTGACTTCTTTAACAGCCACTTCTTTTACTGCATTCTTTATTTTCATTGCAGTATCCTGTGTTATCTCATCAGGCTTTATCTTCTTGCCGTTGATCCTCGCAAGATTCGCTTTCAAGCCGTCTATTTCTGCCTGGACTCTCCAAAACTTTTTCGGTTTAAATTTACATCGCTGCACTTCCCTATCACAGATAATTCTCAGAGCTGCAGACTGAACACGTCCCGCACTGAGACCAGATTTGAGCATTTTCCACAGGATTGGGCTTATTCTGTAGCCCACTATTCTGTCAAGAATCCGCCTTGCCAGTTGAGCCTCTACTTTGTTCATATCTATTGTCCTGGGATTCTGAACAGCCCTTTTAATTGCGCTTGGCGTTATTTCGTTGAAGACAATCCTGTTTTTTTCTTCCTTGGGTATGTTCAAGATTTCTGCGAGATGCCAGGCTATTGCTTCGCCCTCGCGATCTATATCAGATGCCAACAGAATTTCTTTGCCACGTGCTTTTGACGATATTTCCTTCACAATTTTTTCTTTACCATCTATTATCTTGAACTCTGGCTGGAAATTCTTATCAATATCAACACCGAATCGTTTTGGTGGCAGGTCTCTAACGTGTCCACTGGACGAAATCACCTCGTATTCACTATGGAGAATGCTTTCAATTGTTTTGGCTTTAGCGGGGGATTCAACTATTATTAGTCTCTTCGGCACGTTCAATTGATCCTCCCTTCCTCAATTAGAAGCGAATCTTCTGGAAAGTTCCCTCATACTTGATATCATTCTCTGGAATACTTCTTTGCTTTTGGATTCAACATAGATTCGGAGCACAGGCTCAGTTCCTGATTCTCTGATCAGTAACCATGAGCCGGCTTCTTCAAACAGGTACCTGAATCCATCAATGTTATCATGATCAACGATCTTCATTCCGCAGAATGAGTCCAACTCGGCAAAGTGTTTGAGCATCTCCCTTTTTTGATCCATAGATTCCATTGCTATGTCTATTCGTGTGTTGTAAAAAGCTCCATATTTTTCTTGGAAATCTTTTCGTATCGTTGATAAGGGTTTTTGCTCGTAAGCCAGCATTTCCAGAACGAGTAGACAAGCCAGAATTCCGTCTTTCTCAGGAATGTGATTTTGGACTGATAACCCTCCGCTCTCTTCTCCAGCAATGACAGCGTTTTCCGACAGTATCATATTGGCCAGATACTTGAATCCTACAGGAGTTTCGAGCGCTGCTTGGTTGAATTCTGACGCAACGGCGTCCACCGCGTGTGATGTGGAGATGGATCTCGCGACGGGTCCAATCATATTTTTGTCTACGTACAGATGATGAGCCAAAAGAGCGATGATTTCGTTTGGCTTGACATAGCTCCCCGTATCATCCATTATTCCAAATCTGTCAGCGTCTCCGTCAGTGGCTATGACTATGTCCCAACCCCCATCTCGCACGAGAGTTGAGTACTCTCTTAATCTATCTTCATCAGGTTCGGGACGATCTCCACCGAAGTAAGCGTTTCTGTAATTGTGAACAACATTGCAGTCCGCGCACAGATTTTGGCAGAGTTCGTCAAGATAGTTAATAGCAGCTCCGTAGAGTAAATCGCAGATGACCCTAAGACCTCCGGCTTTGATTCTCTCAAAGTCGACAATCTCTGACAGAGCTTTGATATACTGTGGTTTGGGATCAATGATTTCGAACAACCCCTCATTAGACGCCTTTGATAGACTCATGGCATGGATTTCGTCTGGCTTGATTTTGTTTATTATGTCTTCGATTTTTTTCGTTATGTCCGGAGCAGCGGGGGCACCGTTTGAAGAATTGAATTTTATTCCGCAGTATTCAGGAGGATTGTGCGAAGCGGTAATGTTTATTCCCCCACTGAGTTCCAAGCTTCTTATAGCGAATGAAACAACAGGAGTTGGAGTAGGGTTTTCCGGCATCAACACTTTTATTCCATTTCCTGCCATCACTTCGGAAACGATTTGAGCGTAACGTTCCGTCATAAATCTGGTGTCTCTGGCAACAATAACCCGACTGCCGCCTGTCGATTTCATGAATTCTGCTATAGCTTGTGCGACCCTTTTAACGTTGCTAAACGTGAATTCATCGCTTATTACCGCGCGCCAACCTGAAGTTCCAAATCTAATCGCCATTTTCCCACCTCCGCAACCATATTCTTCTGCCGAGGTTTTTATCGTACTCACTCCAGTTCTTGTTAGAATTCGATTTGATCTCCTTTTTCCCTATAAGTCGAAATCTCGCCAGCTTTGCATCCATATTCTCTAACATGTGCACCACAAGAGCCTCTGCTGTCTTTGGCAGCACAGGAGAACCCCATTCGAGTTCTCCGTGATGAGAAAGTATTATGTGTTCAAGCTCAAGTAATTTGTAGTGTGGTAGATTTGTCATCTGAGCGTACTTTCGAATTAGTTCCAATCCAAGAACTATGTGCCCCTTCATTTCACCTTCGTTCGTTACCTCTATACCTTTGCCTGTGACGCGGTATTCGTGAATCTTACCTATATCATGAAGCAGGGCTCCCGTTATTAGCAAGTCTTTATTTAGGAATTTATAATTTTCACAGCAATTTGTACATGAACTGGCAACGCTCACAGTGTGTTCTAAAAGACCTCCCACACATGCATGATGTACATAAACTGCCGCTGGAGATTGAACGAACAGCTTTACAAGGCACTGACAAATTTTATCAGTAATATTCAAGAAGAAAAATACAAAAATCTTCTTGAAAAAATATTCGTCAACGATAAAAATCTTGTGAAACTGTTCGTTCAATCTCCAGCGGCAGTTTATGTGCATCATGCATGTG
>QNAO01000017.1 GCA_003641785.1 Thermotogae bacterium | reverse complement strand
TGCGCGAAGACGATTATCAGGGAGGTATTTAAGTGGCTAAAGGAGATTTAGGCATAGACCTTGGAACAGCGAGTTTCATCGTGTATCAGCGAGGGAAAGGGATCGTTGTCTTTGAGCCCTCGGTTGTGGCAATATCCAACAAAACAGGTGAGATTGTCGCTATAGGCGAAGAGGCAAAAAAAATGATAGGCAAAACGCCGGACTATTACAAGGCTGTCAAGCCGATGAAAGATGGTGTGATAGCAGATTACAAAACAATAGAAGCTGTCATCAAGAGGTTTATAACTATTACTGTCAAGAAAACCCTTTTCTTCAAGCCGGAGCTTGTTATTGGAATTCCCACCAAAATAACCAGTGTCGAACGAAGAGCCGTGTTTGAAGCAGCACTAAACGCCGGAGCCAGGCAAGTTCACGTGATTTCTGAGCCGTTAGCCGCGGCTATAGGAGCTGGCATTGAGGTGATGAGATCGGAAGGAAGCATGATTGTCGATATTGGGGGAGGAACAACTGATATAGCCGTAATAAGCCTTGGAGGGACAGTGGTTGGCGATTCCATAAAAGTCGCTGGTGACTCTTTGGATGAAGCTATTATAAGGTTTGTGCGAAAGAAGCATGGGCTTGTGATAGGGGATTCAACCGCTGAGCAGGCGAAAATAAAAATAGGAAAGATACATCCTTCGTACGAAACTTATGAGATGGAGATAAAGGGAAGGGACGCTGTCATGGGTCTTCCAAGAACAGATAAGATAACATCAGATGATATCATGGAGACTCTCAGGCCTATAGTGGATGGATTAATAGGGCGAATCAAAATGGTTTTGGAGAAAACTCCTCCCGAACTCGCTGCGGATATCATAAGCAACGGTGTTGTGCTTACCGGAGGAGGAGCGTTACTGAGGGGTTTGGATACAGTGATCAGCGAAGAAATAGGTGTCAAGTGCATAGTTGCCGAGGATCCCATAACCTGTGTGGCAAGAGGTACAGGAATTTTACTCGATAACCCAGAATTATTAAAAGCAATTGCGACAACATATGCGAGGTGAGATCCTTGGTAAGGGGTATATACACCGCAGCGATGGGAATGCTTACAGACGTTACAAAACTAGACACAGTTTCCAACAACTTGGCTAACATTAACACGACTGGATACAGAAAGGATTTACCAACCTTTGCAACCTACGCTGAGAGAATGATATATGCTAAAGAATTTCAGAAAATGAGACCCATAGGAGATCTTGAACATGGGGTTGTTCTCGACAGAGTTTACAACGATGTTGAACAGGGAATGATTCAGGAAAGCGGTAATAGTCTGGATTTCGCCATAGAAGGAGAAGGATTTTTTGCTCTCGAAATTCCTGGTAGCGGTGTTTTTTACAGTAGAGCCGGGAATTTCAAGATCAATCAGCAAAATCAACTGGTGAATGCAGATGGGCTCGCCGTGCTCGATGAGAACGGGAACTACATATACTTAACCGAGGATTTTCAGGTGGACAGAGGAGGCTACATAAAAGATCCCGCTGGCAACATCATTACAAGGCTTGGAATCTACGCCTTTGCGAATCCTTCGACACTTCAGAAAGTGGGATACACGCTTTACCAGCCCACACAAGAGAGTGGCCAACCTATTCCGGCGGAGAATTTTAGGATTATGCAGGGATATATCGAACTATCAAATGTCAACGCTGTCAGAGAGATGATCAAAATGATAGAAGCTCAAAGACATTTCGAATTCAATCAAAGAGTAGTCGTCACAGAAGATCAAATGCTTGCGAAACTGATGGACCAGGTTGCTTCTTTGAGATAGCGGAGGTGAGCAGAAATTGATGATATCTCTGTATTCAGCAGCCACGGGTATGTGGGCTCAGCAGTACAAACTTGACACCGTTTCTAACAACCTCGCAAATGTTGACACAACGGGCTATAAAAAGGTCAGAGCGGAATTTCAAGACCTTGTTTACCAGTACTCTAAGAACGCGGGTTCTCCCACTGCCGTGAATTCCACAATTCCCACAGGAATATACGTGGGTCACGGCACAAGGCTTAGCGCGACTACACGAATATTCTCACTGGGTAACATGGAACAAACAGGAAATGCTCTTGATCTTGCCATAACCGGCGACGGCTTCTTCCAGATACAGCTTCAGGATGGAAGGATCGCGTACACCAGAGACGGTGCGTTCAAGGTGGATAGTCAGGGAAGAGTTGTAACTGCCAATGGCTTGGCGCTAATTCCTAACATCGTGATACCCCAAGATGCTGTCGCGATAAATATTTCACCAGATGGCATATTTGCGGCCGAGATGCAGGACGGAACAATTCAAAATCTCGGCAATGTGACACTCGTTAGATTTGTTAATCCCGCAGGTTTGAAGGCGATGGGCGATAATCTTTACATGGAGACAACGGCGTCAGGAGCGGCAATCGAGGGAACTCCAGGGCAGGACGGGTTTGGCTCATTACAGCAGGGTTATCTTGAAAAATCAAACGTTGACGTAGTCAAGGAAATGGTCGACATGATAACGGCGCAGCGCGCTTATGAGCTGAATGCTCGTTCAATCCAAACAGCCGATGATATGTTGAGAACGGCATCAACACTTAAGAGATAATTCTTTACTTTCCTATAGAGGATGCGCATCCTCCTTTCTCTGAGCGAGAAAGGGTGGTTTAAACGAAAAGAACAGTGCTCGTATTGTTGACGGTGGTTCTACTTCAGACTTTGACAATGTGTTCAAATCTTCAGAGTTCGCTGCTGGAAGAAGTGATACGTGAAGGACTTAGGCTAACCAGTCCAGATGCTACAGTTCTGAACATTGAGTGGAGCATCTCTCCACCTGAAAAATACAGCGAATTCAAGGTGATATCTTCCTCGCTTCTGGGTAACGTGGTGTCAATCCTTGTCAAGTTTACCAGCGATGATTTCGTCCCTGCCTATGGAAGAGTTAACTTAGAAATGGCTTTGTTCAGGAACATTTATGTAGCGCGCAGAACAATTAAAAGCGGTGAGAGGCTTTCTGAAAAGGACATTTCGCTGATGAAGTGGAACGTGCTCGGCCTGGCGGGAAATTTCACTGATGATGCCCAAGAAATAGTTGGAAAGATTGCTCGTAAGCTTTTCAGAGAGAACGAACCGTTAGACTGCTACTACTTGTTCAAAGAACCTGATGTCAAAGTGGGGCAAGTTCTCAGGGCATTTATAGAGATTGGAGGAGTTACAGTAACAACTTTGGTCAGAGCTATGAAGGATTCATACGTGGGAGATGTCATTGCGGTCAGAAATATTCAAACGGGGTTCATTTTTCATGGGATGCTCGACGATAATTTAGTGGTGAGAGTTTCAGGGAGCTGATAAATATGAAAAAAATTGTGATGCTGATCCTGATGCTGAGTAGTGTTATCTTTTCGACATCTTTGTGGAACTCTTCTGACAACAGTCAGTTCAAAAACATCATATCTGACAGAAAGGCAAAGCAAATTGGCGATATAGTCACTATAGTTGTTGAGGAAACACCTACAATAAGTTCCGCAAGTCAGAACGACGCGTTCGAGAATGCTTTGATGGGGGTTTTCACAGGTGCCGTGAAAGAATTAACGCAGTTTGATCTTTCCAAGTTCATTCCGTTGAACAACAATAATACCAGACAATTATCTGCGAAGATGAGCTCCAATGTTGTGTTAAACATATCCGCAGTGGTAGTTGACGTCGAGGGTGACAATCTCTTGATAGAAGGGACGAAGAAGCTGAAAGTTGGAGAAAGTTCCAGTGAAATCATAATACGGGGCGTGGTGAGGCCCGACGACATAGAATCAAACAATACCGTGGATTCCTCAAAGATAGCGAATTGCCAGATATGGGTAAACGGTCAGCTTGTTTTCAGGCAGGATCCAGACCAGGAATCCTGGTTGGATTACATACTTTCTACAATAGCGAGGTTGTTTCTGTGAGCGGGAATAAAGCTGTGAGAAAACTTTCAGCGCTGGTTCTCCTGATACTATCAGCATTAATGTTTTCGAGCTCCCGAATAAAAGACATAGCGGATTTTCGCGGAGCTCGGGACAATCAGCTTTTCGGCATGGGAATAGTTGTGGGCTTGGATGGGACAGGTGATTCCGGAAAGATTAACTCAACGCTTTTGAGCAACATGGCAAAAAATTTTGGAATAACCGTAGATTCAGATGATTTGAAAACCAAGAATACCGCGGTTGTGATAGTGACGGCCGACATTCCCGCCTTTTACAAAGAAGGTATGAGAATAGATGTTACAGTTGCATCTATAGGAGATGCGAAATCCCTGGAAGGAGGAGTCCTTTTACAAACGCCACTTTACGGTGCAGATGGAAATGTTTATGCCGTTGCTCAAGGAAATGTGAGCATTGGCGGTAACGATGTCAAGGTTTCAGCAAATCTTCAGAGCAAGTACAAAGTGGTTGGTTACATTCCCAGTGGAGCTATTGTTGAAAAAGAAATACCGACCCAACTTTCAGAGAGCAACGCTGTTACCATCCTTCTCAGGAAACCAGATGTAACAACAGCGGCAAGGGTTGCACAGGCTATAAACCTTCGTTTTGAAACCAAGCTTGCAAAGGCAGATACTCCCGCTTCCATCAAAGTGGAGGTTCCAAAGGCGTTTGAAGATGATTTGATAACGTTCTTGTCTCTGATTGAGGAAGTAGAGGTTTTGCCAGATCTCCCTGCCAAGGTAGTGATAAATGAGAAAACAGGAACAATTGTTTTTGGGGGAAATGTGAAAATTCTCGATTTCACGCTGACATATGGCTCGTTTAATATCTCTGTGAGCTCTGGAAAAGTTGAAACTGTAGATGGCGTTGATGATGCAACCGTCTCGAATCTGGTAACAGCTTTAAAGAGTCTGGGAGCCACACCTCAGGATATCATAGCAATACTTGAGGCGATGCACAACGCAGGTTTTCTGCTTGCTGACTTAAGCGTCATGTGAGGTGAAGAGAGTGATTAACTCCGTTGGTAACAGCTCCTTTGAAAACACGAAGTTGTGGAAGGCATGCAGTGAGTTTGCGGGAAGTATGTTTTACGATGTTTTTAAGAAGATGTATGAGTCCATACCGAAATCCGATTTGATACCGACAAGTCCAGCGGAAAAGTGGTATCGAAGCATGCTCATCTATGAGTATTCTAAAAAGGCAGCCGAACAGGACTTAAAACCATTGGTAAATATGGTATACAAGCAGATTGGAGGCAAAGTCTATCATACCCGCTGATTGTTTTGCTCTTTTGAATTTATGAGTTCCATGATTTCGTGCTCCATGAGTTTTCTCTGCAGTTCCTCAAGATCTCCATCGAGTATTTCCTGAAGCCGATACGAAGTGTAGTTGATTCTATGGTCAGTCACTCTGTTTTGCGGGAAGTTGTATGTTCTTATCTTTTCACTTCGCTCTCCACTCCCTATCTGATTTCGCCTGGAATCAGCCATTTGTGAGTGGAGCTGTGCACTTTGAAGCTGATAAAGCCTTGCTCTGAGAACTTTGAGAGCCTGCTCTTTGTTTTGTCGCTGAGATCGTTCGCTCTGACAGGTAACCACCAATCCCGTGGGAATGTGGGTTATTCTGATCGCTGATTCTGTTTTGTTGACATGCTGTCCCCCATGTCCAGACGCCTTGTAGGTATCGATTCTTATATCCTTGGGATCGATGTCGATCTCGACAGATGAGACCTCTGGCAGAACCGCGACAGTGGCCGTGGAAGTGTGAATTCTACCACCTGACTCTGTTAGGGGAATTCTTTGAACCCGATGAACACCTCGCTCGTACTTCATTGCTTTGAAGACATCATTACCTTTGATGAAGAACACGATTTCCTTAAATCCTCCTAATCCGGTATCGTGGAAGTCCACAAGCTCGGTGTGCCAATCTTTTCTTTCCGCGTATCTGCTGTACATTCGATAAAGATCCGCTGCAAACAGAGCGGCTTCTTCACCGCCCGTTCCCGCACGTATTTCCACAATAATGCTCTTGTGATTTTCATCACCGGGTAACAACAAAGACAGAAAATGCAGAAATTTTTTCTCATAGAGAGCTGAAACATTTTCCATTTCGGAAAGAGCGTTGGGATCCTCTGCTTCCATTTGCTTCCAGAATTCGATATCGTTTTCGAGTTCTCGCAGTTCGCTGTGAAGCTCAATGATTTCCCTCAAGCGCGAATGTTCAACAGAGAGCCTCTTTATCGCTTCTGGTTCTAAATTGGGTTTTGATAATTCCAGCTCGATGGTTCTGAGTTTAGCTTGCAATTCTGAAATGATTCTCAGTATTGAGTCTTTCATCAGAAATCAGCATAGAAAACCCCATCTTCTCTGAGACGGAGTGCGCTGTGCCGTTCCCTCCTTTTAACATGTATGGTTCGCTTTCTATTTAAGAGTTAAGAGTTTTCTCACTCTTGTGAACTGTTTAGTATCTCTATCAGTAGCGAATAGCCGTTCCGATCTTCTTACCAATTTCCTGAGGGTTTCTCGCAAACTCGTAGACCTCTTCCTTTGAAACCAGGCCTTTGGTGTAAGCCTGGAAAAGAGCGTCATCGAACAGGATCATACCTTGTCTTGCTCCAGCTTGCATCATTGATTCTATTTGGTGAAGTTTGTTCTCACGTATCAGGTTCTTCACAGCAGGCGTTCCGATTAGTATTTCTAAAACCGGTATTCTTCCATTGCCATCAGCTCTTCTCAGAAGCCGCTGGTATATTATAGCAACAACGGTATTGGCGAGCTGAAGGGCTATCTGCTTCTGTTGATGGGCAGGGAAAACGTCTATAATCCTCTCTGGAGCGCTCGCAGCACTGTTTGTATGAATTGTGCTGAAAACCAGGTGCCCTGTCTCCGCGGCGGTGAGTGCTAGTGACATTGTGGAAAGGTCGCGCATTTCTCCCACAAGTATCACGTCAGGATCCTGTCTAAGGGCGTATTTCAGTCCATCTGCGAAGCTCTGCGTATCCGATCCCAGCTCTCGCTGATGTATAACGGCTTTTTTGTTTGTGAAAAGGTACTCTATAGGATCTTCTATGGTAATGATGTGGCAGGATCTGTTTTCGTTGACATAATCTATCATCGCCGCAAGAGTCGTAGATTTACCGCTTCCGGTCGGTCCGGCTACGAGTATCAAACCAGAGTTTTTCGTTGTGAAATTCTTGAGCACTTCTGGTAAACCAAGCTCAGAAAATGTTCTGATATCTCTTGTGATTAATCTCAAAGCGACTGCCGGTTTCTTTCGCTCAAAGTAGTAATTCCCGCGAACTCTGATCTTTTCACCAACACTGAACGCGAAATCTATTTCCTTTCTGTCCTGATGTTCTAAAACTCCGAGTTTTGAGAAAAGAGACTCCACAGACATCGTTAAATCTCTTTCAGAGATTATTCCAAGATTTTCTTGAATGGCCAGCTCTCCGTGGATTCTGTAAACAGGCGGTATTCCAACTGAGAGGTGGACATCTGACGCCTTTTTCGCGAAAGCGTCCGTAACAAGTCCCGCGAAATCCACCATTATATCAGCTCCTTGAGGTGATTTTTGACAACACCGCGCTGCATCTGGGACATGTGTCTGGGTAACGTTCATCCTCACCGGTTTGAGGGTGATACTTCCAGCATCTCTGACATTTCCTACCTTCGGCTTTCTTGATCGATACCCCGAGCGACTTCTGATTGTCATCAGCTTCAAGAATTGAGACCTGAGAAACTATGAATAGATCTTCCAGGATATTTTCATAGTTGTTCAACAGCTCTTTGTTTCTCTTAGTATGAGGAGTGATCTCGACTTTTGCGTCAAGAGAGTGTCCTATCAAGCCTTTCTGCCTTGCTTCTTCGAGTTCTTTGAGGACAATTTCTCTGATCTGCAAGAGTTCTTCGAAGTCTTTCATCAGTTTTTCATCGATGAGTTCTTCTCTGTACTGGGGCCAGGTTTCAGCTTGAATTGTTAGATATTTCCTGTCTTCTTCACTGAGGTGGCCGTAAGCTTCTTCTGTGGTATAGGTCAAAATTGGTGCAAGAACCTTCACCAGTGCCAGCAGAATTTCGTGTATCACTGTTTGAGCAGATCTTCTTGCCGTTGAATCAGGAGCTTCGACGTAAAGCCGATCCTTTATCACATCGAGATAAATGGAACTCAACTCCACAGAACAGTATTTGACTACCAAATTGTGAATACGGGAAAACTCGTATTTCTCGTATGAGTTTGTGATTTCACAAAGCACTTGTTGAAGTCTTCCCAAAGCCCATTTGTCCACTAACAGTAGGTTTTCGTAATCCACAGCTTTTTCCACTGAAAAATCGCTCAAGTTGCTCAGAAGATACCTGATCGTGTTTCTGATTTTTTTGTACACTTCGACTTGCTGTAGGATTATCTTATTTGAGATTCTCACGTCGTCAAAATAATCACAGCTCGCCAGCCAGAGCCTTAGAATATCCGCTCCGTACTTGTCGCATATCTGCACAGGATCCACCACGTTTCCCAGCGATTTACTCATTTTTCTTCCCTGTTCGTCTTTTATAAAACCATGGGTGAGAACAGATTTGTAAGGAGCTTGTCCTCTTTTCACAACAGACAGAACAATTGAAGCGTTGAACCATCCACGGTGTTGGTCGCTCCCTTCAAGGTACATGTCTACAGGTATGGAATGGTCAGGTCTCGATGTCAAAACGGCTTCGAAAGAAGAGCCTGAGTCAATCCAAACATCGAGTGTGTCATTCATCTTCTCGAAATCCTCAGATCCACATTTTTGGCATCTCAAACCTTCTGGCACCAGCTCTTCAATTGGAAGTTCAAACCACGCGTTACTTCCCTTTTTCCTGACTATTTTGGTAAAGTGTCTGATCGTTTCCACACTCAGTATGATCTCGCCACATTCTTTACACCTGAAAGCTGGTATTGGAGTCCCCCAGAAGCGCTGTCTCGAAATGCACCAGTCGGGTCGTTCGCTTATCATAGCGCTGATTCGGTTCTGGCCCCAATCGGGAATCCACTTGACTTTCTCTATTTCTTTCAAAACCCTTGTTCGCAGATCGTTTTTTTCCACAGAGATGAACCATTGCTCTGTCGCCCGGAAAATCACGGGCTTCTTACATCTCCAGCAGTGTGGGTATGAGTGTCTTATCTCTTCTTCTTTCAACAGCGCGCCGTTCTTCTTCAAATCTTCGATTATAATCTTGTTTGCTTCTTCTATGTGCAGTCCGCTGTATTTCCCCGCTTTCTCGGTGAAAATCCCTTTTTCATCGACAGGAGAGAGGATTTCCAGTCCGTTGAGAACGTGCCCATAATAGTAGTCTTCTTCACCGTGTCCGGGCGCTGTGTGCACACATCCAGTACCGGTTTCCATGTCAACGTAGTCTGCCAGTATCACTCTGGAAAGCCTTGAAAATAGAGGATGCACAGCTTGCAGTCCTTCGAGTTCCTTCCCGCTCATAACCTGAACAACTTCATACTCATTAACCGAGAGTTGGCACATTACCTGATCTAAGAGATCCTTAGCCAGAATCCAGATTTCATCGCCAACACGGACGCGAACATAATCTTTTTCAGGATGAATCGCTATTCCGGTGTTGCCTGGTAAGGTCCACGGTGTCGTTGTCCATATGATTAGAAATTCATTTTTGCCGTCCAGCCTGAACTTTACGTAAATCGATGGAGAAATGTGGTCATGATACTCAATTTCAGCTTGGGCGAGAGCTGTTGAACAATTGAGACACCAGTGGACGGGCTTCATGGCACGATAAATGTAGTTTCCCTCAACGAGAGATTCAAGCACTTCATATACCTTTGCCTCATATTGTGGATGGAACGTGGCGTAAAAGTTTTCCCAATCTCCTCTCACGCCAAGCCTTTCAAACTGATTTCTTTGAACATCTATGTATTTTTCGGCAAATTTCTTACATCTTTCTCTTATCTCGAGGGGTCCCATATTTTTGAT
>QNAO01000016.1 GCA_003641785.1 Thermotogae bacterium | reverse complement strand
TCTCTTCAAAACTGAGAAACGTTAATTTGCCCGTTGCAAAAAGACTGTTGAAGAAGAAACAAATTGTTTTCGAAGCCTTCGAGAACTACGCGGAATACTATTCTTTACCGATCAAGGGTAAGAATGTTTTCCTATCTTTTCAAAATTCTTTACCACACAACAGTTTTGGTAATGTTGATATTCCTGAAATGGGCTGGCTTGTCATTATGGGGACTTCAGAGATAACAGAAGACTTCGCATATCAGGTGTCAATGGAATCTTGGCTGAATGACTGTCTAAAAGCCCTTTCCGATGACAATAGAAGCAAAATTATCAAGATCCTAAGCAAAGGGCCTCGAGAGCAGAGAGAAATTGTCTCGCTTCTCAATCTCGGTAAGTCCACAGTTTCACACCATATAGGTGTTCTCCGCGGAGCCGGATTTGTTGTTGACACGCCAGATCATCGTCATCTTCAGTTGAACAAGGAGCGCATTGAAAAGTTCTTAAAGGAGTTCAGACGCTACATTTATGATTAACATCAGTTATCATGTTGAACAACCAGAGCACGACGAACAACTGCCTGAAGAGCACGACGTACCTTGGCTACCATGTATGTTTGCAATGAGAGGAATCTGTTTCTCCATTTCGCCTTTGCATACAGAGCACTTTGGAGCCCTTTCTCCAATTTTCATCAGTACCTTGCGCTTTTCGCCACATCGCTTACAAACATATGTGTATAGAGGCATGTATTCTCCCTCCTAATCGACTGTTATTGTTTTCGACAAATTACGCGGTAGATCAGGATCATTTCCCATTTTCACTGCAAGATAATACGCGAACAACTGTAAAGCCGGAAGTCCAAGAAAAGGTGGTAGTATCGCGTGGCAATCTGGATACCTTATTACTTTGTGAACATTGCTCTCTATTTCAGAGCTTTCATTCGTCACCGCTATTGCCAAGCCATTTCTACATGTTACTTCGTTGATGTGAGATAAAATCATTCGCGCTTGAGAGTCATGAGTGACAAATACAATCGGATAACCTTCTTTTACAATTGACAGAGGTCCATGTTTGAATTCAGAGGAGTACATTCCTTCACAGTGATTGTAGACCACTTCCTTTATTTTCAAAGCTCCTTCGAGAGCGAGTCCATGAGTAATTCCATAACCAAGGACGTACATATCAGAAAAATCGATATCATCTTGTAAGAGTTCTTCAATTTGCGATGTGGCAAGCTCCAGTGATTGCTTCACGAGTTCGGGCAAGCGCTTGGTTATTTCCATGTACTCACTTTCTTCTGACATCTTTGCAGCCAAGTAATAAAACGTTAGAATCTGGTTCATGAAGGTTTTAGTTGCGGGCACCGAGATTTCGAGATCGCAGCATAAAGGTATATTCAAAGAGCTCCGCATCATTATAGTCGATCCAACGACATTAACCAAAGAGAGTATCTTTGCCTTACCTTCGCAGGCATTCAAAATATTTATCGCATCCTTTGTTTCACCGCTTTGGGAAACGAGCACAATAGTATCTTCTTTACTCAAAGTGCTTCCAAAATTTTCGAGAAATCTACCTGCTTCGCATGGAAACACGGCTTTTGAGGCCATTCTTGCAAAAAAATAACTGCCTATTACACACGCGTGGTATGAAGTTCCAGAACCCACGAGGTACGTGTACCTGGACTTGGCAAGTGTGTTGACATACTTCATCAAATTTGTGTCGAATTTCAGATATTCCAAAAGTGCGTGAATCCTTTCAGGCTGCTCGTATATTTCCTTCAGCATGAAGTGAGGATATCCCGCTTTTGTAGCCGCTTCCGCAGAGATGTCCATAACTTGGGGAACTCTGTTTATTTTTTCGCCACTTTCTATGTGTCGTATTTCATACCTATCAAATGTGAATTCGACATATTCTCCATCTTTCAGAGGCACTATTCTCTTTGTCAAAGGGATAATTGATGGAAGATCCGAAGAGGCACAAACAAAGCCATCGCCTATCCCAAGGTACAACGACGAGCCTTGTTTCACGCAGTACATTTTATCGTCATCGATTCTCGTAATCACACATGCGTAATCACCTTTGAGAATTTCAGCTCCCTTTCTAATGGCTGTGTCCATGTTTCCAAATTCATCATAGTATTTCTCAATTGCGTGCACTACCATTTCACCATCGTTGTCTCCTCGAACTGTATGCCCTTCTTGAACGAACATCTTCTTCAGCTCTATGGTGTTAACTATGTTACCGTTGTGCGCTCCTACCATGTCCTTGTCGCAGTCGTAGTGTGGTTGAGCATTCTTTTGCATTGGAACCCCAAAAGTAGCCCATCGTAACTGTGCGATTCCTTTGAAGCCGGATAATTCATGGAATTTGTATTTGGCGTTCACCTCTTCCACAGTGCCAACATCCTTTCGCAGCTCGCATGATCCATCTTTTGACACGGTTGCGACACCAACTGAATCATAACCTCTGTAAGTGAGACGCTTAGCTGCCTCCAGGAGTATCTGACCCAAATCACTGCGCTCTTTCTGAAATATTATTCCAAATACACCGCACATCCTCTGGCCTCCTCATATGCGAATTGTATCCTTGTATTTTTATCTTGGTCTTTTGTTTGTTCGAAAACTTGAAGGTTACATTGAACTGTTTCAAATGAGGAGCTGTTTTTAATTCATATGTTGTTGGGATTAAATTACTTCTGTCGATTTTGTTGAACAAGTTTTCCACCTCAAGAATATTGTATCATTTGGTTAAATTAGAAAATGATTGATTTTCAATTCGTTCCGTTCTGTGTCTTTCTAATAAATTAAGGAGTTTTAGAATGGGAAAGACCTATAAAATGACTTCGCTGTGATTGAACCAGGTGTGTTCAATTTCAATCGAAAAGTTTTTCACAACATTTTCATCAATTCAGCCGTGTTTTCATACAGCTTGCGAAAGATCTGGTAGTACCTGTCGTAAATGTCTTTCAAAGACACATCTGGTTCCACAGGACTTTTGTATTTCACCCACTCCTTTATTCTTTCTGGTTTATCTATTACTCCGGTACCAAGACCCGCTAAAAATGCGTCTCCAAGTGGGGCTTCTACCAAACTTGCTACCTGTCTCATTTTAAATCCCGTCACATCTGCAAAGATCTTTACCCACAGATCAGATTTTGATACTCCACCGACGATCCAGCATACATCGTTCAAACTCAGTCCTGCTTTCATGCCTTCTTCCATGTTGTGCCGTAGTGCGTAAGCTCCTCCTTCCATCAAGGCTCTGTAGATATGTGCACCGGTGTGATACAAGCTCACACCGAAAAACACACCTTTCGCAAATGGATCCCATATTGGGGATCTTTCACCCATGAAGTATGGAAGTACGATTATGCCGTCACTCCCAGCGGGAATTCTCTGAGCCTCTTTGTCGAACAACTGATATGGAGATGCGTCGAGTCTTTCTGCAACAACTGCTTCAAATTCACCAAATCGCTCCTTGAACCATCTCGCCAAAGCACCTGTTGTTGCGGAACCACCAAAGGTGTATATTCTCTCAGTGTCATGAACTACATACGGAAAGTTAACAAGACCAAAGGCTGGGTTGTCTCGACGGTGTACTGTGCCCCAGCAGGTTGAGGTACCCACCATCGCTACGTGTTCACCTTCTTGCAAAGCGCCAGCGGAAAGCTGTGCGACAGGCGCATCTATTCCACCAGCGACGATGGGTGTTCCTTCAAGCAAACCACAGAGCTTAGATGCACTCTTTGCGACATGTCCAACAACGTCTGAAGACTTGACAATCTTTTCTGGAAGATATTCGATGGGTATGTTCAAGATTTTACACATGTGTTCAGACCAGGTGAGCTGTTTCAGATCAAATATGCCTCCAATATTGCCCGCCGAAGAGTAATCAATCGATGTTTCCTCAGTTAGGTGATATATCACGTAATCTTTCGGTGAGATGAATTTGTATATCTTTTTCCATATCTCTGGCTTGTTGTTTCTGAGCCACATCATCTTTGTGAAGCCGTAGTAGGAGTCAACATAGTTACCTGTTATAGAAAAGATCTCTTTTTGGGGAACATTTTTCTTGACCCATTCTGTTTCAGCGATTGCGCGTCGATCCATCCATATGAGACACGGATAAAGTGGTTGCATATTTTTGTTCACTGGTATTCCTGAACCACCGTACAAGCCACTAAGCGCAGCTCCCGCGATCTTCTCTTTTGGTGCGTTTGATTTCTCAACGACTTCTTTCATCGTCTCAAAAGCCGCTTTTACCCAAACATCGGGCCATTGCTCTGCCCAATTGGGTTTAGGTGTGTCGACTTCGTACTCTCTTGTCGCTTCACAGATCACATTACCATTTTCGTCCACAAGAACACTTTTGGTACTCTGTGTGCCTATGTCACAACCAAGTAAGTACATCTTTTCAAACCTCCTGTTGTAGAGCATAAAAAACATATTCAAGCCTTGCATGTTACAGAGAACCGTAACCAAATCTTTCTTGTCGATCCACTGAAAGTGATCGACGACTGAGAAAAACCTTTCTTTAAGAGCCCCGCCTTGCGCGGGGCTTTAGACGACACTTTATCTGTAAGGCTGACTTATCCCGCCGAAGTTACTTTGTGAATTGTCACATTTCCACCTTTTATAAGGCGGTCTTCTGTATAAATTTTCCCGTCGACTTCCACCAAGTGTTCCTCCGGATTCAAGTTCAGATCACGAAGGATTTTTTTCACCAGCACCGACTTTTGATAGCGATACACTTTACCCAGATAGTAAACAGTTATTCCTGAACTATCCACACGATATCACCGGTTTTCAGAAGTGCCGCATTTCCTTCATCTGTGTCAACGTGGAATTCCAGACAGTAGTTTTCACTCACTCTCACAAGAACGTCGTCAAAAATCAATCTTCTGTCCACACTTTCGCACAGCACTTTTACAATATCTCCGTCTTTCACTCCATAGTGGAGAGCATCTTTGGGCAACATATGAATGTGTCTCTTTGCTATTATGACACCTTTTTCCTTGATCAAAGCTCCTTTAGGTCCAACAATAACGATGCCGGGAGTGCCTTCAATATCTCCAGAATCCTTAACAGGCGGATGAATACCTAATCTGAAAGCGTCGGTTTTTGATATCTCAATCTGCGTTTTACTTCTCACCGGGCCCAGCACTCTCACACCTTCAATAGCTCCCTTTGGGCCAACTATTGTCACCTTTTCCTCAGCCGCGAATTGACCTGTTTGTCCCAGCTCTTTAATTGGTACCAATTCGTGTCCCTTTCCGAAAAGAACTTCCACATCCTCCTTGGTGAGATGTACATGTCTGTTACTGACTCCAACAACGATGCCGGGTTCTTTCTTAATCACTTTTCATACCTCCTCTTATCTCTGTATGGATTTATCAATCCCGCTCTTTTTCTAACAGTTATTCCCGAGGGCACACAGATTTCAACGACAAATGGACCCCTTCTAACACTGATCCAACCAAGCCCCGCTATGGAAAGTTCTTCTCCTTGCTGTAACTCAAAGCTAACTTTTTGCCATTTTATAGACTCTAAAGGTGGCTGTGATGATTCACAGGGTGGTGTGAGCAGTTTTCCGTAGTGTTTTCTCAGAAAGCTTTTATATTTAAGCTGACTGGTTTCATGAAACTTCGCAGCGCTCGGAGCAAACACTTGAAAGATAGGGCTCTTTTCTTCGAATTCGATCACCATGTGGCATAAGCCCCCAATGAGCAAAACCGAACCGGACCTTTTCGGCTTGAAAGTTTTTCTGCTCAGGTGATCTGTGGGGGTTAATTCCTTTTGACACTGTGGATCGAGCAAGTCTATGATCCTTCTACCGGTTTTGATACCAGGAGTGTCATAAAGATACGAATTACTGCTCTGAATCCTGCGTTTCAGAATGCCCAGAGTGGTTCCGGGGAACGCTGTTACCGTAGTCTTACTCATGCAGAGTTTTGAAACAAGTGACGACTTTCCAACATTCGTAGCTCCCACAACCAAGAAGTTCCCACTACGCGCCTCAAGACTTTCCTGTAACAATCGAATTCCAAATCCCTTAATGGCACTTATCAAATGCACTTCATCAGGGGTTTCGGATCCCATTTGTTTTAAAATCCAATCGCGCATCTCGCCTAAAGAAACTGCCTTCGGAATCAAATCGATTTTATTGACTATCATAATCTTGTCGTGATCTCTCAGAATTTGTGAGATATCGGGATCGAAGCTGCCCTCGAAATCCGTTATATCCACAACCCAGAGAACTGTTTTTACGCGTGAAAGAGCCTTTTTTACCTGTTCAACAAAGTTATCATTGACCTCAACAGGCTCCAATTTTCCGTAGTGTTTTGCTCTGAAGCAGCGCTGGCACAAAATTTCGTCACCATTTGAAAGCCTTTTTTCATAGACAGAGTAAGGTATATATCCCGATTTTGAGGGATCGGTAAACTGAATTTGTGTTCCACAGCCAGGACATTTCATTTTTCAGCTTCTTCCTTCTTTAATGTGGGTTCAATTACCTTTTCAATAAGCCTTAAGAACCTGGTTCCAAAGAACTCTTTTGTGGAAATTGGCTTAACTTTTGCCGTTAACACTTTCAGAAATTTTCCAGTGAGCACATCTGTGAATATCTGGTCTCCAACTATGATGATCCTGTTTCGATCTATGCTCTTCTGAGAAAGGTATCTTCTAAGCTTTACAGCGAGCGGTTTTCCCGTTCTCCAGAGAAAAACGGCGCCGTTCATTTCAATGTTTCTGGGCTTTCCATTAGAGGCTATAATAACGATTCCACCGCGGTTTTGGATACTCTTCAGAAATCTTTTGACATCATCGGATATTTCACAACTGCGCCATGGAGCAAGTGTGTTGTCAAAGTCAAACACGAAAACATCTATACCCCTTTTGATAAGATGTTCAACATGAAGGCCTTTAACATTATCAAGCCAGATATCGGGTGATAGAATTTTACGCACTCCCACTGTTTACCTCACAAGACAGTACCTCAAAGTTCAGCTCTTCTTTCAGCGAGTCGAGAAGCTTCAGAAGCTCGTCTTTGAGATCAGCTGTAACAAGCATTCGCAACACGCCATCTTGGTGTTTACGCAAGTTCACGAGGTTGTCTTCTACTTCTAATATGTATCCCAGTTTATGAACATCAGCACTCGATATCTTTACGTACACATCGTATTCCACGTGAGTTCCTCCAATCATGCTGTGCATACAGTAAACATGGCATCACCGCCATATCCATTATAATACGTTATAATAAAGAACAAGTACAGGAGGTGGTCTTTTGAAAGTGATATTGCTTCAAGACGTTCCCAAAATAGGCCGCTCAGGGGAAGTGAAGGATGTGAAGGATGGATATGCCAGAAACTATTTGATTCCGAGAGGCCTGGCAAAAGCTGCTACAGAAAGCGAACTGAAGAGATTGAGGCAGGAAAAAGTCGTCAGAAAGCACAAAGAAGAGGTGTTACATCAAAGGAGCATGGAACTCCTAAAGGAGCTGCAAAAGGGCGTACACAAAATTTCTGTGAAAGCTGGCGCTTCCGGAAAGCTGTTTGGATCTCTGACCTCCTCAAGTGTGGCTGAAATGCTTTCCAAAGAGCTTGGAAAAGAGATAGATAAGAAATGGATATCAATTGATAAGCCAATTAAAGAAGTTGGGCTTTATGATATTGAAGTAAAACTACCTGGTGGAGTCAAAGGTGTAATTAAGGTTGAACTTTCTGGCTCTGAAAAGATTTGAAGGTGATTTCGCTGATTTTGAAGATTTTTTCCAAAGCGCTTTATTCAACATGGATTTACTACGCCCCAGAGCGAATTTTATTCGACGCGGGTGAAGGGATTTCAACGTCCTTGACCCACAAGATATATGCCATAAAATACGTTTTTCTTACCCATGGTCACGTTGATCACATAGCCGGGCTCTGGGGAATTGTAAATGCCAGGAATAATTCCATGGGAGACAGAGAAAAGCCGATAGTAGTTTACTATCCTAAGAATAACAGGGCCATAGAAGAGTGGCTCAGATATATAAAGAGAGCCAATAGTGATTTGAGATATGACTTGGAATGTGTACCCGTTATTCCCGGTGAACAGATATTCGTGAGGCAAGCTGGAGGTTTCACACGATATGTGGTCCCGTTCCGTGTGAAACACACAGCTCAAAACAATTCAGTGGGATATCATGTCATCGAAAAACGAAAAAGATTGAGAAAGGAATTCCGCGATTTGCCTCAGCATGAAATAGCACGTCTTTCCAGAGAAAGGGGGAGTGAAACATTGAGCGAGATGTACGAAAAGAAGATACTAACGGTCTCCGGCGATACTGTGGGAGTAGAGCCACATGAAGTTGAGGAAACAGAATTGCTTCTTCACGAGTGCACATTTTTGAAGAGCTCAGACAGGCGAATGGAGAATCACGCTTCTTTAGAAGAAGTTTTGAACATAGCAACAAAAGCGAAAGTGAAGAATTTGATACTGTACCACATATCTAGTAGGTATTCTGGTCGTATCGAGAGATACTTGAAAAAGTATAAAACACTGATGGAAGAAAATAACATTGACGTAAAGTACGTTGATCCTGATAAAATATTCTCTCTCTGAGGGGAGGAGAAAAATGGAACCTTACATAGTGTGGCTGATCCTGGGCGTCGTGTTGGTGGTTGCTGAAATCTTTATACCGAGTTTCTTCATATTTTGGTTTGGAGTGGGTGCGTTTGTTGCTTCGGGCCTGAGCGTTGCTTTTGGAACACTTGTTCAGGTCACAGCGTTTGCAGTTGTATCAGGTTTGCTGGTGTTGTTCACTCGCCCATTTGCAAAAAAGATCTCAGGAAAAGAACCGAGGAAGATACATATCGATGAGATAATTGGTAAGACTGCGGTGGTTACTGAGACAATAGATAATTTGGCCGGCAAAGGGCTCATTCGAGTGGGGGGAGATGTGTGGCGAGCGCTGTCTGTCGATGATTCTATTGTAGAGAGTGGCAAGAAGGTGACTATCCTCAAGGTAGATGGAACACATTTAGTTGTGAAGAAAATCGAAGGAGGTGAACAAAAATGATCATAGCACTGGGAATTATAGTGATTCTAATCCTTATAATAGCGGCAACTGGTATCAAAATCGTTAGACCTTACCAAAGGGGTCTTGTTGAAAGACTTGGCAAATTCTTAAGAGAAGCTCAACCGGGAATACACTTCATTGTTCCATTTTTCGATCGGATGACCAGAGTGGATCTTCGAGAAATGGTTATCGACGTACCTCCTCAAGAAGTTATAACGAGGGACAACGTCATGGTAACTGTGGACGCCGTTATATATTACGAAATAACAGATGCATACAAAGTGGTTTACAACGTGAGCAATTTTCAATTCGCCACTCTAAAACTTGCTCAAACGAATTTAAGAAATGTCATAGGTGAATTAGAGTTAGATCAGACACTTACATCAAGAGAGAAAATAAACACAAAACTGCGCGCTGTTTTGGATGATGCCACAGACAAATGGGGGGTTAGAATAACACGTGTAGAAATCAAGAAGATCGATCCTCCTAAGGACATAACCGACGCGATGAGCAAGCAGATGAAGGCAGAGAGAACCAAAAGAGCCGCGATTTTGGAAGCCGAGGGTGTAAAGCAGGCGCAAATACTCAGAGCAGAAGGTGAGAGAAACGCGGCGATATTGAAGGCTGAGGGGGAAGCTGAAGCAATAAGAAAAGTAGCGGAAGCCACTAAATTCAGGACTGTTGTTGAAGCTCAAGGACAGGCTGAAGCCATAATGTCTGTTTTCAAGGCGATCCACGAAGGGGCTCCTACAAATGATTTGATAGCGATAAAGTATCTCGACGCTCTGAAGGAAATAGCAAACGGTAAAGCCACAAAAATATTCCTTCCCATGGAAGCTTCTGCCATACTTTCCAGCTTAGCCGGAATTGGAGAAGTTCTGAAATCCGCTTCAAATGAAGAGGAAAAGAAAGGATAAGACGTGTGGAGTCAACGCTGACAGACTTACTGCTCGGAATGGTATTTTCTGGCATTGGCATGGCAATAACTCTGCCAATAGTCTGGCTTTCATTTTCTGAAACAGTAACTTTGAACATACGGGGATTCTCCGCTATAAACTTTTTGGTAGTTTTGGGAGTGCTCTTTGTATACTTCACAGCGGCTGATATCAGCAGTACTGTGAGTTTTGTCATTTGCATTATAGTCGCATTCTTCTTCCACCTTGGCAGAGTGACGGAATTTCTGCAAAGAGAAGACAAGAGGTTTAGAATACTGTTTCTTTCAATGGGATATACGAAAAATGAGTATGTAACAACATACCTTTTTAGAAAATCGCTGCACAGGAATGTGGCTTCCTTCCTA
>QNAO01000015.1 GCA_003641785.1 Thermotogae bacterium | reverse complement strand
ACGCAGAGAACTTTCACGAGCTGTTTGTAGGCAATTCGAAGTTGACGATAAACGACGGCAAGTTGAGGGCCCTCATGGATCTGAGGGACATCACAATTGTGAAGTACATGAGCTATCTGGACGAGTTCTCATTAATGCTCTCCGATAAGGTGAATCTCATTCACAGAGATGGTTTTGATTCTTCAGGCACGGTAACTGGGCTCAACTTCTTTGTCCCGGTATCTGCTCAATACAGCGGTGAGGATCCCGCTCTGTTCAGAGTGCTCGGAAGCAGGCGGATGGAAGCTGGTCCGATACACAGAGTAACGGGACTGAACAATTATGAAAATTCCCCAGACATTGAAAACAAACGTCTTGTTGATGATGGAAGATTGATCTTTTTCAACGGCAGCAATAGTTTTTCCGATATTTTCATGAATGCAGGAGATACCGTCAATGACTTGATTACGAGTGTTAACAGCAGTGTTTCATGGCTGAATATGAGTGTCGGCCAACATATGACCTCAAACGGGGTTAAATATAGACTCTACATGGAGGAAAACAGGCTTCCTATAAGTGACACTCTTGTGATAGATGCGTCGGGAACGCTTCTCTCAGAAGCTGGCTTTCAAACTGAGGAGAAGGCTTTTCTCTCTATTGAGAACATTTTGAACGTTGAGAATGGCAGTTATCGAGTTACGTTCAATGAAACTCTTATTGATGGAACCACAGTTTCTGAAGCGGTTGATATCGATGTTGACACAAGCAGTGCCACAATTCTCAACGATGTTGCGAATGCTATAAACACCCAAGTGACAAACGTTCAAGCGAAAGTCATTGGCGGCAGTATAGTGCTGGTCCCTGTTAAGAACATGGCTTTTGACATTAACAGGTTAGAAATTGAAGATGAGGAAGGATTCCTCACCCAAGCCGACGCGACAACCAGGTCATTCACTGTTTTGAAACCTTCTGAAACACTTGAAAACATCTTTTTTGGTGCCACGAACTTTGATGAAACCCAGGGTTTTAAGATCACCATAGGTTCTACGGATATAAACGTTGATCCAACTGTGGACACTTTAAAGGATTTCGCTGAGAAAATAAACAAATCAAATACAGGAGTTCTTGCGGATTTGACGCCACATAACAGTTTTGTGCTTTACTCAACGCGCTCGTACGATTTCAACTTAAGGCTTAGAAGGATATCTGGACCACAGGGCTTATTCGAGGGACTGGGTTTCATAGACACTAACTCAGATCCGCTCGATTTTGACGCTGACTGGAATGTGTCCTATGATTTGATAGATCCGTCAGAAGATTTTGCGACGCTCAGATCAAAACTCTCACTCTCAGAACTTCTGACTGTTGATAAGAAGTTTACTTATGAGCCCTTCTACTTCGCCGATCAATGGGCCGTATCAAGTGCTCTGTCTATGAATGCAGAATCGTTGGCGGTGGATATAGGTCAAAGCAGCGCGAACTCGAATTGGAATGCACTGTCAATCTCGGCAACAGGACGCAGTAATACCAAGATTCTGGATCTTATTTCGCAATCGAGATATGAAAAATTGCTTGCAAATGGTAAGGAAAGCTTTTTTGAATATATTGGAGGCATAGTTGCGGAAATGGGAGTAGAGGCTGAAACAGCCAACAAGATGCGTGATAACAGTGATGTTCTCTTGCGGGACATAAATTCAGAGCGCGAAAGGGTGAAAGGAGTCTCATTAGATGAAGAGATGGCAAATATGTTGAAATACCAGCACGCTTTCGACGCATCAGCTCGGGTGATGACCGCTATTGATGAGATGATAGGTCGTGTGATAGACAATCTTGGTGTCGTAGGAAGGTGATGAACTATGAGGGTTACAAACAACATGGTGAGCAACAACATTCTCAGCAACATTCAGAATACACTCTCAAAGATTTCAAAGCTTCACGATCAGCTTTCTTCAGGTTACAGAGTTAGATTCCCCAGCGATGATGCAGTTGTTGCAACCAGGGCTTCAAATATCGACAGCAGTCTCAGAGAGCTGGAGCAGTACAAGAGAAACATGGACCACGCTGAAAGTCTCATTAACGCTTACGATTCATCTTTGGAGGAAATTTCTTCTGTGTACAACAGAATTAGGGAGCTTCTGGTTAAAGGAGCTAATAGTACTCTCTCTGACGATGACAGATCAGCGATAGCAGAAGAGTTGTCCAAGTTGAAGGAACACATCAGAGGAGTTGTGAATACGAAACTGGGAAATGATTATCTGTTTGGGGGATACATGACAGATACACAGCCGGTGGACGAGAATTACAATATTGTGATTACACCTGAGGCGTCAAAGCATAGATTTGTAAATGTGCTCAGCTACAAGATCGAATTTGGCATTACGGCCCGCGATGTTCTTATCACCGAAAACCAGAAATCTGTATTTGACGTGCTGGACAATGCCTATCAAGCTTTGATGAAGGGCGATGGACAGTACATAAGCGAGATTTCACTGAAGGATCTTGACTATCTTGAAAGAAGTGTTATGGATGGTTTTGCCCGTGTAGGAGCTACTCAAAAGATGGCGGAACTTGTTAAATCGAGAATAGAGGACTTGAACATATTTCTCACAGAACATTTGTCAAAAGAAAGAGATGCTGATTTGTCCCAAACGATAACTGAGCTGTCAATGCAACAAGCCGTGTTAGATGCTGCCTTAAAGTCTGCTGCGGGTGTATTGAGAAAAACACTTGTTGATTTTGTGTGATTCGAGAGGTGAGTTGTGATGGTTTACAAAACGAGATTTGGTGAAATAGAAATTCCAGAGAGCGAGATCTTCATTTTTGAGGAAGGTATTCCTGGGTTTTCTCATTTGAGGAAGTTTGCTATAATTAGCTTTGAAAAGAGCGAACCCGTTAAGTGGTTGGTTTCCTTAGAAGACGAGACTGTCGCTTTCCCAATAGTGAACCCGTGGCTCATCAGAGCTGACTACTCTGTGGAAATATCTCAACAGGACATGACAAGCTTGGAAGTGGTCTCTCAGGAACAGGTCGCAGTGTGGGCAATACTGTCTTTTCCTTCTGGAAATGTTGAAGAAGCAACCGTAAATCTTTTGGCACCAATTGTTTTGAACCTGAAGAATAACAAAGCAAAGCAAATTGTTCAGGAAAATCACAATTACAGTGTGAGACATTCGTTGGAGGGAGAGATCAACAGAAGTAAGAGAATCATGAAAAAGGCTCAGGGTGGGAGTGAATAGTTTGCTGGTTTTATCCAGAAAACCGGGGGAGAGCTTTATAATAGGCGGCGAAATAGAGGTGAAAGTCTTAAGAATTGAGGGAAGTGAAGTAAAGATTGGAATAAGTGCTCCATCTTCGGTAAAGGTGTATAGAATGGAAATATATGAAAAAGTTGTAGAAGAAAACAAAAGAGCTGCGCTCACACAGTTTGTGGATCTGAAAGGGGTGCTTTCAGATGATAAAGATAAATCTTGAGTTGGTGAAATCACTCGAAGAGCTCGCAAAACTTCAACTTGAGGCGCAAGAACGTGAAGACATGCTCGAAGATATGCGTGAAATTCTCGGTTACATGGAGATGCTTAACGAGGTTGATGTCACCGAAATAGAGCCAATGTATACCCCAATTGAAGAAGCAGTCCTTTTGAGAAAGGATGTCAATCAAAGTTTTGATTCGGTCGAGAACATTCGTCAAAGTTTTCCCAAGGAGATGAATGGGCACATACTTGTTCCCGGAATTCATGCGTGAATTGGAAAGAGGCTGAGGATAGAGCTGCTGATTATTTAAAAAGAAAGGGTTACACGATACTCCAGAGAAACTACAGAACGAGATTTGGAGAGATTGATATCGTGGCGAGGTACAAAAAGTACCTCGTTTTTGTTGAAGTGAAAAGTGGGAAGAGTTACTACCAACCACGTACCCGAGTTAACGCCTCAAAACTCAGAAAGATCTCATTTGCAGCGGCAGTTTATTTGTCAAGGGATTCTTATCCGTATAGAGGATATAGAATAGATGTGATAGAGGTAACCGAAAAGGGAATAGAACACTTTGAAGCGGTTTCAATATAAATGAGGAGGAAAGACTGTGCAAATAGTGGCAACGAACAAAAAGGCATTTCAGAACTTCCATCTTATTGAAGTGTTTGAAGCGGGAATTGAGCTCAAAGGAACCGAAGTCAAATCTCTTAGACAACGAAATGTTGCGTTTAAGGATTCGTTCTGCAGAGTTAAAAACGGAGAAGTTTTTCTTCTCAACCTGCACATAAGTCCTTACAAGTTTGCCAATAGATTCAATCACGATCCTGAGCGACCGCGAAAGCTGCTTCTAACCAGGAGGGAAATCAAGAGAATAATTGGAAAACTCACCACCTCAGGGCTGACTTTGATTCCTACTAAGATTTACTTCAATAATAGAGGATTTGCGAAGGTTGAAATCGCCTTGGCAAGGGGAAAACGCATGCACGACAAACGGGAAGAAATGAAGCGCAGGGAAATCGAGAAAAAGATTAGAGAGTATGCGAAATATGGAAAGCGATAGCAAACTCATATTGAAGGTAAACGAAGAGAATCTGTACAAGCGTTTAGATAAGTTCTTGAGAAACAATCTCAAGAACGTACCGTTATCTGAAATATACAAGTTCTTGAGACAGGGAAAGGTTAGAGTAAATCAAAAGAGGATCAGGTTTCCCTCTTATGAGCTTCATATGGGGGATTGCGTTGAACTGAACGTTAATGTTGGCATTTACAAACGCAAAACACGAGAGATCAGATCAATTCCCATGAAACTTGAAATTGTGTTTGAAAACAATGATTTTCTGGTTCTGAATAAACGAGCCGGAATACCAATACATCCCGCAGGACGAGTCAAAAGATCGACGCTCATACATGGACTGCTATTCTACGGAAGGCAAAAAGGTTTTGAGCCGAGACTTGTTCATCGTCTTGACAGCGGAACTTCAGGTGCTTTGTTAGTCGCAAAAAATCTAAAAGCTACAAGAATCCTCAGCAGATTTTTCAAAGAAAAGGTTATAAAAAAGGAGTATCTTGTTCTCGTTAAGGGAAAAACGAAGAGAGCGGGCAGAATAGAGCTTCCTCTTGATGGACAGGAAGCTTTAACCGAATTCGAGGCATTGCAAAATTACAGTACTGTTACGCTGCTGCGTGTCAGAATTCATACTGGAAGAACACATCAAATTCGGAAGCATTTGGCGACTGTGGGTTTTCCTGTAGTTGGAGATAACATCTATGGAGACAAAGAGTTCAACAGGTATTTTCGAAGAAGATATGACTTGAGAAGACAGTTCCTTCATTGCTATAGCCTGGAATTTCCTGATTTGTCTCAACCACAAAAGATTCGCATCAAGGTGCCCTTGCCGAAAGAACTGAACACTATTTTGAAGGAGTTGAAGCTGTGAGAATTCTCATTTCCATTCTTCTGCTTCTCCTGTCAGGATTTACTTTTGCCACAGAGGTTCTTATCAACACGTATGACAAGACGGGGTATGTGTTTGATGAAGACAACCAACTGATAGCTTCATTTAAAGCCGAATGCGATGCTGTGAGAATTTCTTCTGTGGTTTCAAATGTGTACAGACCACTTCATCTGACGGTTGACTATTTTCCATTGCCAGTATCCACGCTGCTAATCCTTGAGGAAGGACAGACACTTGGAGCCAATGAAGGAGATATTTGTGTAGGAGAAAAAGCTTTCGAACTGCTTTATCAGAAATACTGCTCTGAAAAAAAATCGATAACAGTTAACGTTGATTTCTATCCCATCGAGATTTATTCGGATAGAATAGTTATAAAAGAAGAGATAACCCGTGAAAAATTCCAGCATTTTGTACAGCACTTTTTGCCTGATTTAGCTGTGTGGTATCCCATTACTCCTGGTGTTTACCCACTAAAATCCTCACGTTTGAAGCCTGAATTCGCCTTGTATACTTTTCCAGGAATTGGCGGAGGTGTAATTCCGATATTTCATAACGAGCCGTGTTCTTTGAAATGGAACATTGACGGAATCGAAACAACGAAGTCAGCCGTTTTCTTCGGGCCCGGTGAACACCAGATAGATGTCGTTTATGATCTTTCTTCCAATTCTCAATGGCAGCAGGGTTTCCGAGTATTTGTTCCATACCAGCGTGTTTTGTTTTCAAGCACAGAAGTGAGTCTTGGAGGGGTTTCCTCCAGTAATTACGAAGACTACTTTTTTCTTGATGGTATTGAGCCTCATCGAATCTTCAGCATCCCGTGCAAAACCACTCTAATAGCGGTGAATCCTCCAGAAGTATCTGTTATGAAAATTACTGTTCAGGATGACATGCAGCCAATAATAAATATTCAGTGTCCCCAAAAGACAAGCGGCTTACTACCGATCTCAATAAAAGTTGAAGATGCTTCTGCGGTTGAAGTTCAAGTGTATGTCGATGGGGAAAAGCTTGAGCTTACCCAGGGTATTCTTGATCTTGAAGAGGGGTATCATGTGGTAACTGTCTTCGCAGTTGATGCTTTTGGAAACTCTTCTTTCAATGCTCGAAAGGTACTCAGAATCCCAAGATTGCTTACTGGAGAAACAGAAGTCGTTTTTCACACTTCAGAAGAACTGTGCGATATTGGAGGTTTCAAGTTTATCTCACCTTACGTGCTATCATGGAGTTTATCTGATTCGATCTCTACCTTTCACATGGGCGTGATGGAGTATGAAATATCGGGAAATTAGATTTTACATGTTCTGGATGTTTTGCATAGTGTTCGCTGTTTACTTTCTTCCTTTGAGAGCAATCAGTGACAGAAATGGCTTGAGTTATGCTGTGGCATTTGGAGATGATTCAACCCTGCGTCTGATGAATGGTGAAAGAATATGGGTCATCAAACCAGGAGATCGAATAGCTTCTTACATGAACTATGTTGTCTTCAAAGGCGATTTCACAAATGTTAGTCCTGAAGAATACGTTCAAGATGTTGATAACTATGGGATCTGGGTCGGAATGTTGGAGTTTGACAAAGGCTTTGATTTTTCTAAGAAGGTAATCAAAATGCGTAAACTCAATCGAATGATCTTTCGCGTTCACACGCTTAGGCAAGAAGAAGTTCAAACTTTGCAAATGGATTATGGAATGATTTACCACAGATTTAGAAGAGCCATATTGGAGAGAAGCATCGACCTGATCTGGATACAGCATATTGATGGTTTGGATCAGCGCAAACTTCTTGAAGACTTGAAATCGGAGTTTGGACCCCCGTCTGATTACCCAGGGCCGGAGAATGAACCGGAATCGGTTAAATACATTGGATTTGCTGGATTGCTACTGGCAATTGCTTTGTTCAAGCCGCTTCTAATTGTTATCCCACTGGTCGCAGCATTTTGGAGCTGGTCAGTCGCGGTTAGCACAGCTTCAATTATCGCAACGGTGTTGATGTATTTCGTGATGAAGAGAAAAGTGATTTTGCCAATCACGTATCTGTTTTTGGGATTGATGACTAACGCTTCTCTTAGTAGTTTTGAATATCTAAATCAAGTACTGGAATTCAGAGGCGTCAAACTGTCACTAATAGCTCTTCCGTTGAGTGTGGGAACCGTGATTCTGCTAAAAGAGTGGAGCTGGATAAAAAGATACGTTGTTCTTCTATTTCTCGGAGCTTTTGCCGTTGGGTACATCTACATAAGTAGATCGGGAAACTATGGATTTGCGTCTCACTTTGAAAGACAATTTCGCGATCTTGTGGAATCAATACTGTGGGTACGACCCCGATTCAAAGAAGTTGTCGGATATCCCGCTTTTTTTGCTTTCCTTTTCTTTCAGAAAAGTAGGGTTAAGTGGATTGCGTTGCTCGAGCTCGTTGGTGCGATAGCTCTCGTGTCGACGTTCAACACGTTTTGCCACTTAAAGACGCCTGTACTGGTATCGATATATCGATCTTCTCTTTCGATATTTTTGGGGTATTTGACTTTGATCATTTTGACTCTGATCACAATGAGGCGTACATCTCATGATTGATATCTATGGTTCTCACTTCCTTGAGAATCTGAACACCTTAAAGAACAGACAAAGATTGATAGTGAGTATTCTTTCTAATAGATCTCTCTGGAATGAAGATAGTTTGAAGCTGCTTCAAAGGTGTTTTCAACAGCCGCTCAGGAGTAACCAGGTGGTTAGACAAGATCGTTTTTGGCACATTGTTTCGAAACTCCTGTACGGTACTGGGAGTCTGGAGACAAGGCTCAACAAAGCTGCCAACGCCATGAAAGTTGATCCGCTTCATGTCTTGGAAATTCTATTTTGGGCGAATCCAAAGAAGTTTCCGCTACCAAGTGATGAACTCACCAAGCTGATACCTAATCGTGAACCAAGAGCATTTGTGAGGGCCGCGCGTGATCTTGTTCGAAAATATGGTTTGAAGAATTTCATAGAACTTCAAGCCGCTATTCAGAAAGCGAGTTCTGAGGATCTTGCATCTGTTTTGGCAAGAGAGATTAACAGTATAAGTATATACAACTGTCATTTAGTTGAAGAGTATCGTGAGTTTATCGAATATTTGGATTACCTTTCACTTATCAGGTTCAGAGACTCGATAACTCATCCGTACATCAGATCAATTCTTTTCAGAGTCCCTTCATCTCCAGTTGCTATAGACGGTAACAATGTTGTGATGCTGCGTCGTTCTGTAAGAGATCTTAATGGTATTCTTGAAGCACTGGCAGAGTACGCGGAGTTTTACTATCCTTTCACAATAGTTTTTGATGCGAACATAAAATATGTTGTTCCAGAAACTCAAAGAGAGTTTCTGAATATGTGGTTAGAATCCCGCCATGTGCGTCTTCACTCACCCGCCGATGAGTTTATAATGGAAATGTCTGAGAAAGAGAAAGCTGTTGTGATCAGCGCTGACCGCTTCTCTGAATGGAAGTGCAGCATCATCAGAATCGATCCAAGGGAGCTGTTATGGTGAAGACTTCCAATTTTGATTATGAATTACCACAACATATGATAGCTCAGAAGCCGGTTGAACCTCGGGACGCTTCAAAGTTAATGGTGATCAATACATCTTCTGAAAGTATTGAACACAAGATATTCAAAGACATCATTCAGTATCTAAATCCTGGAGATGTGCTTGTTTTGAACAACACACGTGTGATACCAGCAAGATTATTTTTGAGAAAAAGGACAGGAGCGAGAGTCGAAATTTTCCTTCTTGAAAGGAAGGGAGATTTTTGGAACTGTCTTGTCAAACCTGGAAGGAAATTTCTTCCAGGTGATGAAGCATTTCTCGACGGAAAAATCGTGGCTTCATGCCTCGAGAGGTGTTCAGACGGTTCGCGACTTGTACGGTTCAACGTGCCTGATGCCGAAGTCATAAAGTATGGCAAGATCCCCCTTCCGCCTTATATAAAGAGCAAGGGAGACAACTTCGAGAAAAGGTATCAGACTGTGTATGCCTCTGAGGATGGAGCGGTTGCCGCCCCAACAGCCGGGCTTCATTTTACAGATTGTCTTCTTGAAACGATACGCGATATGGGTGTTCGTATCGTGGAATTAACACTTCATGTGGGAATAGGCACATTTCGACCTGTCAAAACAGAAGATCTCGAGAAGCACCGACTCCACGCTGAAAAATATTTCATACCCGAAGAGACGATTTCTACAATAGAAGTCGCAAAGGAAAAAGGACGTAAGATAGTGGCGGTAGGAACGACGGTTGTTCGCGCACTTGAAGCGTATGCCTCGACAGGTGAGAAGTTTGGAAACACCGATATTTTCATATATCCTCCCTACGAGTTCAAGATTGTCGATTCATTGATAACGAACTTCCATCTTCCAAGGTCCACTTTATTAATGCTTGTGTGTGCTTTTGCGGGCTATGATTTGACAATGCGGGCTTATCGAATCGCGGTTGAGAAGAACTATCGTTTCTACTCTTTTGGAGATGCTATGCTGATACTCAGGGGTTGATTGCACTGAATCAGAGACTGAAGATAGAACAAAATCTCATCCTTAGAAGAAAGCTTTTTGCAAAGATCGTTCAGTTTTCTTTTGAAGAGCTAAAGGAGTATTTGAGTGAAACTCTGGGTAGCGCGTTTGTGAAACTTGACGCGGAAATGGAAGAAACACATTTACCTCGCAGTGAATTAGTATCTGATTCTGACGGATCGTTGTCTCGTGAAATCATTTCCTGTTTGCCGTTAGCACGACTTGATGATACGACGGAAAGTGTTGCAGAGTTTCTTGCTTTCAACCTTGATAACAACGGGCATCTGCTTGTCACAGTCGAGGAAGTTGAACAAAGATTCAATGTTGAAAGAGAGGTTGTTTATAAAGCGATTCAGGCTCTAAAAGACATTGGACCAGAAGGGGTTTTGTTAGGAACGGTAACTGGTTTTGGAGACAGCGCTGCATATGTTCAACCAGACATAGTCATTGATGTTAAGAACGATGAGTTCGTTGTAGAAGTCAAAGAGATAGACATCACTCACTACTTGTCTTGGAAGCCTGCTCAGCGTGGGATGTTGGCTTT
>QNAO01000014.1 GCA_003641785.1 Thermotogae bacterium | reverse complement strand
CTCCTTTGCGCAATGTATACCAGGTCCAATAGCTTTCAACACCGCTTTGTTGCTTGGCAAAAGAATTGCTGGCATTTCGGGTGCATTTGCTGCAGGAATAGCTGTAATCATACCTCCATTCTTCGCTATTGTTGGTGTCACCAGTATAGTGAGATTGTTTTCAGACAACGTGTACATCGGTAGGTTTTTGAAGGGATGCTATATGGCAATTGTGGGACTGCTTGTTAACATTCTTTGGCATCTTGTGAAACGCCAAAAATGGAGTGTGTACAAAACTCTTGTAGTTGTGGCTACTGCAGTTCTTCTATATTTGAAAGGATCGTTTTTAATAGTGATCCTGATCAGCGCATTTATTCTTCTTTACATAAAAGAGGCGAAATTCTGATGATTGACCTTGCTTTCGTCTTTTTCAAGATAGGTTTTGTTGCTTTTGGTGGTGGTTGGGCAATTGTGGGAGTGCTGAAAGCTGAGCTCGTTTCTCGAGGATTGCTGACACCGGAACAGTTTGCACAGGCAGTTTCGATTGCCCAGATAACTCCCGGTCCTGTTGCGATAAATCTCGCTACGTATACAGGATACATGCATTATGGTTTCGCAGGTGCTCTTCTGAATACTCTGGCTTTTATCACACCACCGATACTGGTAGCCTTGACTGCGTGGATGATTTCAAGAAAGGTTCGCCTTGACAAGAGAAAGATAACGAATACATTGAGATCTCTCACAACCATAATGATAACTGTAACCGTTGTGTCTCTCTTTTTACCATATGCCAAAATTGCACAAGTATGGATTATTGCTGGCACCATTTTTCTTCTGTCTGCAAAAACAAGGATTCATCCTATCTTTTTGATAATCACCGGTGGATTCCTTGGAGTTCTTATTCTTAGCTGAGAAGTTATTTATTTCATATTCGGTGGCACAGTATTGTATTTTGATGACTTTGTTGTTCTCTAATGTCCTCGACGGCACCATGATTTCCAAAAACAAGTGTTTCAGAACACTAACCACGCACGCAGTTTGCTTTCTTATCCTTTAGTTGATTTTTTCTCAATTAATATCACTAACAACATGTTTCACTATCTGCTCGCTTCAAATAGTTTGTGTTGGCAAAAATCCTGTTCGCGGTTCTGCTAATTCTTGCTTCTATTGGTAAGAAAGTGACCTTACTATTAGAGCATTTTTTTAAACATGAATTGCAAAAATTTGGAGAAATAATGTAGGACTGGGTTAATCTTTTTTCAAAGAAGCGAGAGGTGATATAATTACAATCGTACTTCGCATCACGAACCATTAAGGAGGTGTTGATCCTATGACCCACTCTTCCAGCACTAAACGCATTTCCATCATGATTTGTCTGGTATTCTTCTTTGTCATCTTTGGCTTTTCTGAGGAACTCGCTTTACCTAAGATTGAACTACCGATTGTTGTAACCACCTGTGGACAAAGTCCAGGAGCTTTGAAGTTCAGGCTTGTTTGTGAAAGAGCGGGAGTTCAGTCTGATCAGCAGGACCTTTTAACAGCCGAAGTGCTTAGAAACAAAGCAGCATCGGGTGAAGGCTATAAAACACTTGTCATCACGACAGGAACAAGTCTTAAAGGTATGGGTGCCGCTGGTGTTGACATTAACTTTGAGGTTAATCGCATAAAAGAAGTTATGGAAGAAGCTCGAAAACAAGGAATGCTTATCATTGGTGCCCATATTGAAGGAATGGCGCGCAGAGTGGACGAAACTGACGCTAAGTCTATCGAAACTGTTATTCCAAACTGTGATCTGATACTGGTTATTAAAGAAAGCAATTCCGATGGATTTTTCACGATGATATCTGAGTCAAAGCAGATACCAATTCTTGAGGTAGAGGGAGTCTTCGACATCGGGCCAGCTATAAAAGCTCTTATCGAACAGTGAGAACGGGGGTAATGTGATGGATATGTATGCCCACGCTACTCTCATTTTGGTAGTAATAGCCGCGACATTCACTGTAGCAAAGCTTTTCAAGTTGAGCATTGAGCTTTCGATGTTTGCTGCGGCAATAGCGGCGTTTGTGGTTCATACAGGGAATTTGCCGATAAGGCACATTGTTGAGGGAGCGTTTACCTATTACGATGTCTGTTTGATATTTATCACAGCGACATTTTTTATGAGCGTACTCAAAGAGTCCGGCGGGATTGTGTACATGGTTAGATCAATCGTTAAGACCTTTCACAAACACAGAGCGCTGTGTTTGTTTCTTCTCACAGTTGTTCTTTTGATACCAGGAGCTCTCACAGGCTCTGGAGCAGCGACGGTACTAACAGTTGGAACACTGGTTGGCACGGTCCTGACTTATATGGGTATATCCGAGAGGAAAACAGCGGCCATCATATTCTTGTGCGCGGCTATGAGTGCAGCGGCACCCCCAATCAATTTGTGGGCAATGATGGCGGCTGCTGGTTCCAATATGCCTTATGTCGGATTCATGGGTCCTTTATTGGTGTTGTCTGTGGTGGGAGCTCTGTTTACTATGTTCTACCTTGGAGGAAAGGGTAAAGTCGTAGATCTGGATAAGACCTTGCGTGAGTTGCCTGAACCACCTGAGGGTATGAATTGGTTTAGAGTCGGTCTTCCTTTCGCTGTGCTCTTTTTGCTGATAATTGCAGGACGAGTGTGGCCATTTGATATGCCTATACTGGGTTTGCCTCTCATGTTCGTAATATCCGCTGTCGTGGCGATTTTAATGAGTCCAAAGAAGCTCAAGATTTTTGCCATTGCCGAAGAAACTATTCATTCGCTGATTCCTTTGGTGGGAATAATGATTGTCGTCGGCGTCTTGATACAATCTATGGCTTTGAGTGGAGCTCGGGGATTGATATCACTTGGTGTGGTAACCCTGCCTCTTTGGGTGCTTTTCGGAACACTGTGGATTATTTTGCCTGTTTCTGAAGGTTTGCTGCAGTACGCAGTTGCCCCACTTCTTGGAGTTCCACTGGTACTTCTTTTCAACATGAAAGCCATGAATCCCATAATTGCGCTTTCGGCGATGGCTGTGATGTGGCCTGTTGGAGATTCTTTGCCCCCAACTGCAGTTGTTGGAAGAGCCACGGTTATGGAACTGGAATTCAAAGGTCGCTACACGGAATTTCTAAAAGCATGTATAGTGCCTTCTCTTTTTATTCTTTTGGTGTGCACTCTGTTCTTAATATTCAGCAACCAGCTTTCTTTCTTGGTTGCTGGATAAGGGGTGATGAAAAATGTTTCTCAACGCGGTAGTTACATTTCTTTATTATGTACTCAGTGCTTTCATAGCTTTCATAATTCTGAGGAATATCATAAAGACCAAAAGCGCTCAGGAAGCTGTTCTCTACTGCATTATGATCATTCCATTTGTCTTGCGGGTTCTTCGACTCAAGTAGCGAGGTGGACAAGCCGTGAAAGAAAAAGGATTGGCAACAGTTAAGGTAATTGCGATTTGTTTATCAGTGGTTGCCATGATATTGGCAGGAGCAGCCTTTTATAGCCACAGGACTTATAAAGAGCCAGTTGTTGCGAGTGAGTACGTAACTCAAGTGAAGAAACTGAGTGATTACTTCCCTGATCTCAAAGGTACTGTTAACGACTGCAACATTTATATATTTGAGGGATCAGAACCTGGAGGAACTGTTCTTCTGATAGGTGGAACACATCCAGAAGAACCCGGAGCAAATCTAACGGCAGAGCTGATTGTTGAGAATTTGAGAGTAAAAAAAGGCAAGGTGATAGTTGCGATTAGGGCAAACCGAAGTGCCTCTACAGTCACAAGGCCAGGTGACGCTTATCCGCAGTTTTATCACATAGAAACCCCATGGGGAGTGAAGAAGTTTCGCATGGGGGACAGATGGTCCAATCCTCTTGATTCCTGGCCAGATCCTGAGGTTTACGTCCATTACCCAAGCAGGCAGATGCTCGCATACATGGACATAAGAAATTTCAACCGTACGTGGCCTGGAAGAAAAAACGGAACAATTACCGAGAAGACTAATTACGCTTTCATGCAACTCATAGAAAAGGAAAAGGTCGATCTCTTTATAGACCTTCATGAAGCAGAGCTTGAGTATCCGGTTATCAGCACAATTGTGTCTCATCAAAGAGGTGTAGATATTGCAGCTATGACGTCTATGATTCTTTCTTCCACTGAGTTCAACATTGGCATGGAATATTCTCCCAAAGAACTGCATGGATTGTCTCATAGAGAAGTTGGAGATCACAGCAGAGCTATATCGCTCCTTTACGAAGCACCTGAACCATTTTTGGATCGTGTGCGGGGTATTACCGACGAAAGATTGCTTCTCACTGGAAAAGATCCATTTGTCATGAAGGCTGGTGAATTTGGCCTTCTTTATGAGAATATAGACGAAAATGGTTGGCCTATTGATGTCAGAGTTGGAAGGCACGCTTCGACATTTTTGACAACATTAGAAATGTGGAGTGAATTTCATCCAGATCTTCCTATTGTTATAGAGGGTATTCCAAGATACAACGACGTGATTGCAAACGGTGTTGGTTACTATTTCAAGGATCCTTCAGCTGCACCCGAAAACAGGGTGTTCTATGAGTAAATCACAATTTTTTCAAAGGGGGGATTCTGATGAAGAAACTGCTTGTTCTGATTTTCGCGCTGGTTGTTTCTTTGAGCTTTGCTTGTACTGATATCGTTGTTGGTAAAGCCGCTTCGACGGATGGAGCTGTTATCACGAGTCACACTTGTGATGGCTGGTATGATTCACGCCTTCAGATCGTTCCAGCTGCGGACCACGCGGAAGGTGAAATGGCTCCTGTCTGGGAATGGATAATCTACGCAGACAGAAGACCTTTGGAAAAACTCGGTGAAATACCGCAGGTACCGCACACCTACAAATACTTCAACGTTGCTTATCCTTTCATGAACGAGTATCAAGTCATAATAGGAGAAACAACCATAGGTGGGCGCAGAGAAACGATGAACAGCGGAGAAGCCATAATGACAATTGAACAGTTGGAAGTCTTTGCGCTTCAGAGAGCCAAAACAGCGCGAGAAGCCATAAAGATAATGGGAGAACTCGCTGAAAAGTACGGTTACCGCGCGTCTTGTTACCTGGGAGAATGTCTTACTGTGACCGATCCAAACGAAGCTTGGGTTTTTGAAATATACGGAGTTGGTCCTCTCTGGACGCGTGATTCTGGCAAACCCGGTGCGGTATGGGCTGCTCAAAGAGTTCCAGATGATCATATCACGTGCGTACCTAACATGAGCAGAATAGCTGAAATCGATCCCGACAGTCCTGACTTTATGGTGAGCGAAAACTACATTTCTGCGGCAGTGGAACTCGGCCTGTACGATCCGGAAAGTGGAGAGCCTTTTGTGTGGAGAGAGGTTTACGGAGACGCGAAGCACGCTGGTATGGGGTCAAGAGTTAGAATCTGGCGTGTGTACAGCACTCTTGCTCCGTCCAAGAACTGGGATCCATACGACGCACCTGATTATCCATTCTCGATTAAGCCCGAAAGAAAAGTGTCTTTCCAGGATGTCATTTCGCTGTTTCGCGACACTTACAAAGGAACACAGTTTGATATGACCGAAGATCCAGATTGGTACGTAGAATCGAGAGATGGTTGGGTGAAAAGCCCACTTGCAACTCCGCAGGTAGACGGTACTTGGCGAGCCTTGTTGGATATCACGTACTACAGGCCAATAGCGAGATACTACTGTTCGTACTACTTTGTTTCTCAAGCGCGCGATTGGTTGCCAAACGAAATTGGCGGGGTTCTCTGGTTTGGGCTTGATAACCCAGAGAACAGTCTGTTTGTACCCGTTTACTGTGGAATAACAGATGTTCCCGAGTCCTGGAAAACCCTTGACAGGACGAAGCTCGACTGGAACTCGGCGTGGTGGTCATTTGCGCTTGTTGATGACCTTGTGAATCAAAGATATGGAGATCTCAAGCCGAAACTCGACGAGGTCATGATCCCAATTCAAAACAAGTACTTTCAACAACAGAAAGCGATAGAAAAGGCTGCCCTTGAGCTTTACAACACAGATCCTGAGATGGCAAAAAGGCTTCTAACAGAGTACACCTCTATGTGCATGAAAGAAGCCGAAAAAGTCTACAGAGAGTTGATCGATAAGTTCCTCTTTGAGCTCAACAACAACTGATTGTTGGAAAAAGCATAAACAAAGGCGGAGTTTCTTCCACCTCTGTTTGGTGTTATCTACAGTATTTTAAGGAGGGATGAGAATATGAGAAAATTGATTTTCACCACCTTGATCCTCGTTCTTACGGGAGTAGTTGCCTTAGCATGTACTTCCATCATCGTTGGCAAGGACGCTTCGGTTGACGGATCTGTTATGGTCACACACACATGTGATGGAAGCTATGATTCAAGGGTGCAAGTGATACTTGGTCAAACATTTCCTGAAGGAGCTATGGCGCCCGTCTACGAGGATCGGCTTCACGAAACACTTCCTGGTCATCAGAGAGTTAAAAGAGGTGAAATACCGCAGGTAAGCCAGACATACACATACTTCCACGTTGCTTATCCTTTCATGAACGAGCATCAGGTCCTTATAGGCGAATCGACATTTGGTGGAAGATATGAAATGATGAACGATGAGGGTTTGTTCTTCATTGAAGAACTTGAAGCTTTTGCGCTTCAAAGAGCCAAGACAGCGCGAGAAGCCATTAAAATAATGGGAGAGCTCGCTGAAAAATACGGCTACGCTGATGGGGGAGAAACACTCACAGTAATAGACCCGAACGAGGCGTGGGTGTTTGAAATCGTTGGCCCCGGACCTCTGTGGACTCCAGACTGTGGTGAACCAGGAGCGGTTTGGGTTGCTCAAAGGGTGCCTGATGACCACGTATTCGTAGTTGCCAATCGGAGCAGAATTGGCGAAATAGATCTCAGTAATTCCGATTATTTCATGGCGTCACCGAATGTTTTCTCCAAAGCTGAGGAAATGGGATTTTGGAAGCCTGAAGATGGTCCTTTTGTGTTTCATAAGGTGTACAATCCCAACCCCTACGGTTGGCCCCACTATCAAAGAAGGCGCGAATGGCGTGTCTTCAGCCTTCTTGCACCATCTTTGAACCTGGATCCGTACGCAGACTTTTATCCATTTTCTGTGAAACCAGACAAGAAAGTATCGGTGCGCGATCTGATGGCTATAAAAAGAGATCACTACGAAGGAACTGAATTCGATTTGACAAAAGGCATGGCAGCGGGACCTTTTGGAAATCCCAACAGGTATGCAACTCCACGTTCGGTGAAACCTGAAGGCAAAGAAAAGCTTGATTGGGAACGGGCAATTTCCATGTTTAGATGCTCTTACAGCTTTGTAGGACAGGCAAGAAGCTGGCTACCGGATCCGATTGGTGGCGTCCTCTGGTTTGGAGAAGATGCCCCTCATTCAACCGTGTATGTGCCGTTCTACGCTGGTATTACCCATACTCCAAAGTCATTCAGTGAAGGATCACGCGAGTTCTTCGATAAGGACTACGCCTGGTGGGCATTTAATTTCGTTTCAAATTGGGCAGATCTCAAGTACTGTTACATGATCGAAGACATAAAGAAAGTTCAGAAGGAGTTTGAAGATCAGTTCTTTGCAAATCAACCAGTAATAGAAAAAACAGCACTTGAGCTTTACAACAAAGATCCAGAGCTTGCAATTCAATTTCTCACAACATATTCGAATACCGTAGCTACAACGGTCGTAGACAGATGGTGGAAGCTCGCAGACGAACTCGTTTTCAAGTACTACGACGGTTACGTTGGAGGAAAATCTGTCGGTTATCCAACATGGTGGCTCGAGGAAGTTGGATTCGGAGATACCGTAACGAGGAAGTAAAGATGTAATTTATCAGTTTCAAAAGGCGGGCTCGAGCCCGCCTTTTTACAAGCTCTGAAGCATTTTTACAACATGAACATTTGGTTCAACATCGTGCACCCTTACTATATCAACGCCTTTTTTCACACAATGAGCGGTTACAGCTAAAGTCCCATAAAGTCTTTTTTCAAGTGGTATATCCTGCAAAACTGCTCCTATGAAAGATTTTCTCGAAGCTCCAACAAGGATTGGACTTTTAAAAACGCCGAACTCGTCGATTCTTCGCAGTAGTTCCAAATTGTCTTCGAGCCTTTTTCCAAATCCAATACCCGGATCAATGATGATTTTGTGTTTCAATCCTGCTTTTTCGAGCACTTCAAATCTTTCTCTGAAAAAGTAAAGTACTTCTTTGACTACGTCATCATAGTAGGGATTGATCTGCATCGTTTTCGGTTCACCTTTCATGTGCATGATTATGAGTGCGGGCTGGTATTGCGACGCCACTGCGATCATTCTGGGATCAAATCTCAAGGCACTGATGTCGTTGATAATGTCAGCTCCTTTTTTCACCGCTTCCTCGGCTACACTTGATTTGTAAGTATCCACTGATACCACAACATCGAAATTTTTCTTTATTTCCTCAATTGCTGGGATCGCTCTGTTTAGCTCTTCTTCCTCGCTGACTCTTTCTGAACCGGGGCGCGTTGATTCGGCACCAACGTCTATGATATCAACACCCTGTTTTATCATCTTTGCCACCGCGTCCTTTAAAGAAGCAAGAGATATTCGACTTGCCTTGTAGAAGGAATCTGGTGTAACGTTCACAATGCCCATGATGAGTGTCCTATCAAAATTCAGGGACTTTCCGGAAGGCAAGTCAATACGCTTCACCTTCTCTCTGTTAAGAATCATCTCTATCTGCTCAGCTATTGTACCGAGTCCCCAATAAGGTGTCATTCGAAGTTTATCTATCAACTTCATGTGCTGATTCAGCGTTCCCATCGTGAGAACATGGGTTTTGTCAACTTTATGTGTTATACAGTTTCTGTGAACAGCGGCATCTCCTCCCGAGGCGAGCATTTCCTGTTTTATGACATTTGCCGCGATTACTGGAACATCGTATATCAGCAGCGATATGAAATTTCCTTTGGCATTAAAGATAGGTTTTGAAGCTGGATCGACTCCCACTTTCTCCAAAAATTGTGTTGTAGAGCTCACACGTGTAACAAAAGCTTCTTTCATTGCGCTTCCTCCTTTAGATAGTCTTGAAGAAAACAGGTTATTATCTTCGCTGTAGCTCCCCATATGATTAATCCAGGTAGACGATACCTACAAGTTTGAACTCCATTTGGCATCTCTATTGTCTCACAGGGAGTATCACGCAGAGCATCGATACTGACAAAGTATATCTCCTCAACTTCGCCATGGTTTAAACGGAATTCGTTGCATTTCAGTAAAATTAAGAATGGCGTTATCTGTGTTTTAGTTAAAGCCACCATTTGACAAGGAAGTACACCTAATACCTCTGTACATTCAGAGGACACACCTATCTCTTCTTGAAGTTCTCGAAGAGCAGCTTCAAGATCTGTTTCCCCCTGCTCCACGAATCCACCGGGAAAGCTGATTTGTCCAGGGTGTCTTCGTAGTTTTCGCGACCTTCTTATTAAAACAAGATGAGGCTCATCTTGAATATAAATCAAGGGTACACAAACAGATGATTTTCGCACAAGTGCTTCACTCCTTGAATATATAACACCAAGTCCATAGTCCACTATTCTGGAATCTGAATTTCCTCTTTGCCCTGTGTTTCAGAAGTTTTTCGAAATTCGGCCTGGGAGTGATCACGCACACATTTGCCTTTGGAAAAGTGGTGAAGATTTTTGAAAGACTTCTGTAAAATTTGGCATCTCCTTCGTCTAACCTCACACCGAAAGGTGGATTTGTTACCACATGCACATGGTCTTTCAGGGGTTGCAACTCTTCAAAGCGTCTGCACTCAAACAATATGTTTTTTGATACTTCCGCCCTGCGAGCATTTTCACGTGCAGTTTTTATCACAGAACAGTCCTTGTCATAACCAATGGCAACTATTCTATCAATTTGGTGCCCGCTCAGTTCCTTTGCAACGTGTTTCCATTCTCTTTGCAAGATTGGCCAATTTTGCGATACAAATGTTCTCTTGACGCTTAAAGCATCCGACGCTATCAACGCGGCTTCTATTGGTACTGTTCCACTTCCACAGAATGGATCTATCAACAGTGTCTCATTTTTCCAGTGGGACACAATGATTAGAGCAGCGGCAATGGTTTCACGAAGTGGAGCCCTCGATGTTTTTGTTCTGTAGCCTCTTCTGCTCAATGCATATTTTCCAGTGGTATCGATCATCAGGCTTACGATGTTATTCTTAATGTAGATGTGGATAGGATATTCGATTTTTTGTTGATCAGAGGTTTCGGGTGATATTTTCGTGTAAATTGCCTTTTTAACAACGGACGCGACAGCGCCTGTTGCTGAGAGATTTGAATTTCTGATTTTAACCTTGTGTACCTTGAGGTTAGCTCGTTTTGAAATCAATTCTTTCCAGTTAAGTGAGAAGGTTCCATCGTACAGTTGGTTGAAACTCCGCGCTTCAAATGATCCTACATGTATTAGGATTCTGTCTGCACTTTTGAGCTTCATATTCAGAATTGCAGTGTCTCTCAATTCTGCTCGAAAATGTATATGTCCTGATGTTGTTTTTTGTATCTTGTATCCAAGT
>QNAO01000013.1 GCA_003641785.1 Thermotogae bacterium | reverse complement strand
GTGGCTATAAGATATCCGAAAGACAGCCAATTCATTGACAAAAGCAGTTTGTGGAGATCATCTAAACTCATAGACCCTTTCAAATGGGAAATTCTCAGAAAAGGTGAACATACCGCCCTTCTGGCTGTTGGGAGCATGGTTCGGGAATCTCTTTTGGCGGCTGAAGAACTCAACGCTACAGTTGTTTATGCAAGGTGCGTAAAACCTCTTGACATTTCGCTTCTAAAAGAAATTTCAGATAACCACGATCTTATAGTGACAGTTGAGGAAGGTGCACTCAGTGGAGGTTTTGGAGAATCGGTAGCCGCATTCCTCTTGCGTCAAGGTTATAAAGCGCGGGTTTTGAATCTTGGAATTGGTGAGGAGTTTGTTCCACATGGGTCCAGACGGGAGCTACTTGAGTTCTGTAAACTGGATTCAGTGAGTATCAAAGAAGCTGTGATATCATTTTCTGGGAGGAGGTTGTTAAATGATACTGAGGCTCGAACACGGCGAACTTGAAATAACACTTCACACGCTGAAAAGGCTGGCTTATACCGCAATTTTGGAAAGTTACGGCCCCGTGAATATCGCCACTGAAAACATATTCACGCGTTGGTTTGGCGGTAAAGAGGAAGAGAAAATAAAAATTGAAGAAGACGAATCCGGCAAAATAACGGTGGATCTCTATTTGGAACTTGAATACGGCGTGAAGATTTCTGAAGTGGCAAAAAACATCATAGGCAACGTCACTCACAAGTTGAAAAACCTTGGGGGATGCGAAGATGTGGAGGTAAACGTCCATGTAACAGATATTCACTGAGGGGGTGAAAGTTTTGGAGAAGTTTAACGGCAAGCTTATGAAGCTGGCATTCGAGAAAGCGACGGAGCAACTTCTCCTTCACGAAGATGAACTGAACGCTCTAAACGTTTTCCCTGTTCCTGATGGAGATACCGGTTCAAATATGCTCGCCACAATGAAGGAAGGATGCAGATATCTCGAGGAAATCAAAAGACATGACCTTCCCAAGGTTATGGAAGCCATAAAAAACGGAACTCTTATGGGAGCCAGAGGAAACTCAGGAGTCATTTTATCGCAAGTTTTCAGGGGGTTCGCTGAATATTGTGGAAACTCCCGAAAACAATTGAACGGATCTGACTTTGTTCAGATGTTCAAGAATGCCAGAAATATCGCCTACAGTGCCGTAATGAAGCCAGTTGAAGGGACCATTCTCACAGTTCTCAGAAGATTAGATGAAAGATCTGAAGAAGCGAGTGAACTGAAAGAACTTGGAGCAGTTCTTGAATGGGCTTGTTCTGTGGCTGAAAAAACCGTGGGGGAAACACCTAAATACCTTCCTATACTCAAGGAAGCGGGAGTTGTTGATGCTGGTGCAAAAGGCCTGCTCTACATTTTGAAAGGATTTCTCGCCATTACCAGAGGAGATACAGAGATTAATCTTGAAATGGTCTCGGCTGAGAGTGGTGAAGTTACTGTTGAGATTTCTGTAGAGCAGTTGACATATCAGTATTGCACTGAATTAGTTGTTAAGCGTAATCCCACTGCGAATGGCTTTGATGTGAACACTTTGAGAGCTTTTCTCGATGAAATTGGTGACTCTTCTGTAGTAGTTCATGATGGAGATTTGTTGAAAGTCCACGTTCACACGAATCATCCTGGTCGGGTAATAGAACGAGCTCTCACACATGGGGAGATCGTAAAATTGAAAGTAGACAACATGAGAATTCAGCATGAGCACATGGTCGAACCTCAGAGTTCAAAAAAAAAGAAGATGGGAATCGTTGCCGTTTCTCCAGGAACAGGCTTGTCAAAGGTTTTGAAGAATTTAGGAGTTGATAAGGTTATCCGCGGAGGTCAAACAATGAATCCCAGTACTGCGGACATAAAGAGAGCCGCGGATGCTGTTGCGGCAGAAAATGTCTTTGTTTTTCCCAACAACCCCAACATTATTCTTGCTGCGAAACAAGCTTCACAAAGTATTCAAAACAAGAATGTGATCATCATACCAACTCAAACGGTTCAGGAATGTATCTCTGCAATGATGAGTTTTGACCCGAACGAGGAAAAGCCCGAAGTTCTGAAAAAGCGCTTTGAAGATGCAGCAAAGTATGTCATATCTTTATGTATCACAAGAGCAGTTCGTGATTCTAAGTACAATGGTTCTCGAATCAAAAAAGGTGAATATATGGTTTTACTTAAAAGAAAGCTCATGGCTCATGCAAATTCCTTGCGCTCGGCGCTGGCGAAAAGCCTGGCGCTTTTGAACACAAAGGATAGAGAAGTTCTGACGATTTTCACTGGCCAAGAAGCCAATAGCATAGAACTTCAGGTAATAGAGGAAGTGCTGAAAGAAAGAACCCCACACCTTGAAATAGACATACACGAAGGAGGACAGCCTCATTATCCTTACCTGATAATGATAGAGTGAAGGGAAAATTCCCTTCACTCTTAACTGTTACATCTTTATATCACGCCGAAGTCTTTACCTATACTTCTGAACTTCTCTAATGCAAAGTCGAGATCTTCGCGTGTGTGAGCTGCGCTTATCATGACTCTAATTCTCGCCTTGCCCTGAGGAACAGTGGGATAACCTATTGATTGAGCAAAAATGCCGTTCTCAAACAATTTTTGACTGAATTCAGAAGCGAGTTTTGCATCGTAAAGCATTACGGGCGTTATAGGGGTTTCGCTGTTCCCTATATCGTAACCCATGTTCTTCATTTCTGCTTTGAAGTAATTCGCATTCTTCCAAAGGTTTTCAACTCTCTCAGATGACTCTTCAAGTATTTTCACCGCCTCGAGACACGCGGCGGTGTCCGCAGGAGACAACGGACTACTGAACAAAAATGGCCTCGCTTTCTGCTTGAGATATTCCACAAGCTCTGTTTTTCCTGCCACATAGCCTCCAAGCACACCGAAAGCTTTTGAAAGCGTGCCTATCTCAATATCAACTCGTCCGTGTAATCCAAAGTGATCCACAATTCCTCTTCCACTGTCTCCAAGAACTCCCTCGCCATGGGCATCGTCCACCATGACCATGGCATCATACTTTTCGGCGAGTTCAACTATTCCTGGCAGCGGTGCAAGATCACCATCCATACTGAACACACCATCTGTGATAATGAGCTTTCGTCTTGCTCCCTCTGAGTCAGCCTGCTGTAGCTTTTGTTCCAAATCTTCGATGTTTCTGTGCTTCCACACATATCTCTTTGCTTTCGAAAGCCTCACTCCATCAATTATACTGGCGTGGTTCAATTCATCTGAAAGAATAGCATCTTGAGCGTCTGTTATAGCTGGAATAACCGCCTGATTGGCAACGAAACCGGACTGCAGGAAGATCGCATCTTCAACTTTCTTGAATCTTGCCAGCGTTTTTTCAAGTTCGTTGTGAATCGAAAATGTCCCAGCTATTGTTCTGACGGCTCCGGGACCCACACCCCATTCCTCAATCGCCTTTATTGCCGCTTTTTTTAACCTCTCTTCATTAGCAAAGCCAAGATAGTTGTTTGAGCATAGGTTCAAAACCCTCTTACCAGAAATTACCAGCCATGATCCCTGCGGGCTTTCCAGTGTTCTGATCCTAACGTAAAGTCCTTTGTCCTGAGCCTGTTGTATTTCCTTAGAAAATACCGAATAATCGAACATACCTAACACCCCTTCAATCTGATATTTCCATGACTATTTTACCGCATTCCCCTCTCATCATGATATCGAATCCCTTTTTCCAATCCTTGAAAGGAATCACATGTGTGACAACTTTAGACAAATCTATTCTTTTACTTTTCAAAAGCTGATCGGCCGTTCTCCACGTCTTGAACATATCTCTTCCCGTAATTCCATGGAGCGTTATACCCTTAAATGTGATCAGTGAATCAATGTTCAAAGATACCTCCTTGCTGGAAACACCAAGAATGGAGGCTACCCCTCCTTTAGTAAGAGCCTCAAGGCCCTGGATCAAGGCTTTCTCACTGCCAGACATCTCCAGAAGAACATCAACGCCATCTCCGTCTGTGAGTTTCATTACCTCCTCTACCAGGTTCTTTTCAGTTGGATCTATGACCACGTCTGCTCCATTGCCAAGGGCAAGCCTTTTTCTATACGGCTTTATTTCCGATACAATCACCAAGGAAGCTCCCGATACCCTTGCCAACTGCACCGCCATAACGCCTATCGGCCCAGCGCCTGTTATTAAGACAGTTTTGCCGAGCAGGTTCTCCACAGAACAAGTGTGAATCGCGTTTCCAAAGGGCTCCATCACCGAAGCGTATTCTTCAGGTATACCCAAGGACACCTTCCAGAGAACTGTTTCTGGCACAACTATGAATTCAGCAAAAGCGCCATCTCTGTCAACCCCAAGAATTTTCATATTCCTACATATGTGCATTCTCCCCGTTCTACACTGATAGCACTTTTCACAGGGTATGTGCGTCTCTGCGACAACGTAATCTCCCTTTGAGACTCGTGTCACAGCAGATCCAGTTCTCACAACAGTTCCAGAAAACTCGTGACCAACCACCATTGGGGGACGTATGTGATTCTGCGCCCAGTTGTCCCACTTGTATATGTGAATATCAGAGCCACATATAGAAGCTCTTTTAACCCTCACCAAAGCATCTCTCGGGCCAGTAATTTCTGGCATCTCCACTTCTTTCATTTCAAGACCTGTTCCGGGTTTCGTCTTAAGAATTGCCAGCATATAACTCCCTCCTTAAATTTCTTTTACGTTCACAATCTCACCTACAAGTTTATCGCAAAATGAGCGCAAAAACAAAACTGAGAATTTAGTACAAGACAGTAATTGATTTCAATTCAGAAACATTTGCTAAAGCAATTTGACGTTACAAGAAAAATTAGCTATACGAATGATTTCTATTGGGTTGACTCTAAGTTACGCAATATGTATAATCAATGTGGCGGTTAACTTCAAGAAGGGAGGTAGTGGGAATGAAGAAATTCCTTGTTTTGATTCTTTTCGTGGCATCAGTTGTGGCGTTTTCACAGACAGTCAACTGGGCATTCTTGGAAGAACCCATTTCGTTGAACATCTGGGACTATCTTGGACCTAACTCCACTGTCTGGACAGGCTATATCATGGGACCGAGAACTGCAGGACTGTATGCCTATGGTGACGTGAGGTTCGACTATATTCCAAACCTTGCAAGCGACCTACCAGAGATAACCGAGGAAGGTGACCTCTGGGTATACACGATCCCGTTGAGAAACGATATCACCTGGTCGGATGGAACTAAGTTCACAGCAGGGGATGCAGCATGGACTCTGAATACAATTCTACAACTAATCGTTGACTACGGTCTCGGAGGAAACTGGGCCGGTTACGTGGACCCAGATTACTTTGTAAAAGCTGAGGCAGTTGACGACTGCACACTCAAGTGTTACTTCACCGCAGCGAGTCTTGCCAAAGCCAATTTTGGTGCTCTTATGGCACCAATACTGCAAAAGAAGTACTGGGCTCCGAAAATAGAAGAAGCGCTGAAAACAGGAAATCCTCTGCAGACAATATACAACTACGATACCTCTGATGAACCACTGCTTGGATCGTTCCTGCTGAAGAAATGGGAAAAAGGAGCTTTCATAGAAACTTACGCGCGACCTGACTACTACGACAGAGGTCAAGTGCTGACACTCTACAAGAACGGTGCTGTGGAGATCACAAATCCCAATACCGGTGAAAAATGGGCCGGCTATGGAGAAGCAACAGGAGAAAAAGAAATAGAACTAACCACGGGTCCTTACATCGAAAACATAATCTACAGAATATACCTGAACAGAACGGCTGCCATTACTGCGTTGATAAACGGCGATGTGAGTTTCATTTTCAACTCGTTGGGACTTCAAAAAGGTGAGATCGACCAGCTCAAGAACGTAGCAAACGTCAAACTTATAAGCAACAGTGTGAATGGTTTCAGATACATGTGTTTCAACATGAGAAGATTTCCGATGAACATCAAGGAATTCAGACAGGCAATAGCTGCCCTCGTGGACAGGGAATTCCTGACAGGAAGAGTTCTTGGAGGACAGGCTTTCCCTCAGTACGGTGTCGTGCCCAGTGGAAACGTCTTCTGGTACAACCCTAATGTCGAAAAAATAGCTCCAGGAGCCGGCATGAGTTACGGAGAGAGAAGACAGTTTGCGATTGATCTTCTCAAGAAAGCCGGTTTCAGATGGGTTGTCGAACCAAAGATTGAAGGAGACGCCATCGCGAGAAAGGGTAGAGGCCTCATCGGTCCTGACGGACAGCGCGTAGAGGAAGTAGAACTCCTTGCCCCGGGTCCAGGCTACGATCCAATGAGGGCAACGATGGCACTCTACATAGAAAGATGGGCCAACGAGATAGGAATACCAGTGAAGGCAAATCTTGTGGATTTCAACTACATCGTGGATAGAATCTGGAACGAACCGTTCAACTTTGATATGTACATGTTGGGTTGGAGCCTTGGATACTACCCGGATCACGTATCTGATTTCTTCCACAGTAAGAGAGCAGGTATCGGTGACTGGAATGCGGCTGGCTATCAGAATCCCGAATTCGACAAATTGGCCGATGAATTCCTCGCTGCTTCGGATATCGAGGAAGCAAGAAAATTGTCGTTCAAACTTCAAGAGATGCTCGCTGAAGATCTTCCATATCTTGTCCTGTTCGACACACCTGTTACGGAGGCTTACAGGACAGATCAAATTGAATTCCCATACGAAAAAACACTTTCTGGTTTACAGTACGTCGATGGAGCTCCGACTCTTGTCAAAGCCCTTGCGAAATAAGCAGTTTGAAATGATCAAACTACCAGTGATCCATTTGCCCAACCGCCCCATTAGGGCGGTTGGGTTTCTTGGATCAAATTCAGGGAGGAGATTGTGAGTGCTCAAGTTTTTCAGTAAAAGAATAGTGCAGATCGTTATACTCCTTTTCATATATGTGACAATTGTTTACTGGCTGATGGAAGCAATGCCTGGAAGTTTCACTGACAAATATCTCATGAACCCCAAGATAACCCCCGAAATACGTCAAAACCTTGCAAAGCAATTTGGTCTTGACAAGCCCGCTTTTACAAGATATTTGTACTACATGAAAAACTTTCTGAAGCTGGATCTTGGAATATCGTTTTCGTATTTTCCGAAAAAGGTATCCAGTCTTATATTTGAACGACTCCCGAGAACGGTATTTTTGTTTGTAACTGCAACACTGGTTTCTTACATTCTGGGCTACAACCTTGGGAAGAGAGCTGCCTGGCGCAGAGGCAAGATTTTGGACAAAACGGCAACGTTTGTAGGAATTGTTTTTTGGACGATATTCTTACCTCTGCTGGCGATATTCAATATATGGCTTTTTGGCGTGATTCTAAAGATACTTCCTTTGAACCAATTCATAAATCCAAATGTTTGGAGAGAAACAAACTTATCGGCTCAAAATATTTTCCTTAAGCTGCTTTTGAACGCGTTCATTTTTCTTGTAGTAATGATGATCTCCTTAATCTTCGCTCAGAGAGTTAAGACAGTGGCCGCAAAGAGAACTATAGTTCTCTTGTCTGCAGTTGTTACTCTGTCCGTATCCATAATTCTGTGGACTTCAACTGGTCTCGGTATCTACGCCCTGGATATAATTCTGCACATGGTGTTACCTGTGTTTACACTGACTCTTTACTCTTTTGCAGGAAGCATGCTCGTTATGAGAGACACGATGCTCGAAGTGGTGAGAGAGGATTATGTCGTCACAGCAAAGGCAAAGGGGCTCCCTGACAGAGTGGTTAGAGATAAGCACGCTGCTCGAAACGCTTTACTACCACTCATCACAAATTTTGTCATAAGCCTCGGCTTCACACTGAGTGGCGGAATAATAACCGAAACGATGTTCTCATGGCCTGGCCTGGGTAGAGCTTACCTTGAAGCGCTCAACTCTCAGGACACACCGCTGCTCATTGGACTTCTTGTTTTCACAGGTATCTTCGTGCTCCTGGCTCATTTGATCGCAGACGTGCTCTACGCTTTCTTGGATCCAAGGATACGTTACTGAAGGAGTGATTGCATTGACGGAACAGTCTGAAACCATAGTTCAGGAACCTTTGTGGAAGATAAAACTAAGACTCTGGCTCAAGGAATTCAAGAGAAATTGGGCTCTGTTCAGAGAAAGAAAGATAGCCATTTTTGGTCTCTCTGTCATAATATTTTTCGCAGTTTTTGGAATTATTTATCCACTTTATCCAACAATTATGAAAAATGTCTTTTGGAAAGACGACATCATCTCTTATGAAACCTTTACACCCTATGATCCCATCATAGGTTTTGATCCAAATATATTTGACCATCCATCTCCACCAAGTCTTGTTCACCCTCTTGGAACAGATCCACTGGGCAGAGATGTGCTGTCAATGGTGATGTACAGCACACCGCGTGAATTTGTGCTCGGAATAACCGCGGCTTTGATAACAGTTGTAATTGGGACGATCATAGGTGCGAGCAGCGCTTACTACGGCGGAGTTGTTGATACATTTTTCATGCGACTCGCTGATATAGTTATGCTGTTTCCAAGTTTGGCGATACTCATGGTTTTGAGTGCCTTTATAGAGTTGACTCTTTTCAGGCTGGCACTGATAATCGGCATTCTCGCTGGTTTTGGTTCAATAACCATAGTTCTGAAGGCGCAAGCCCTTACTGTGAAGGTGCGTCCCTTCATAGAAGCGGCGAAATCCACGGGGGCAAGCGATGCCTACATTATACTCAAACACATCATTCCAAACATACTTCCGCTTTCGTTCCTCTACATGATGCTGAACGTTACAGGGGCCATATTCACGGAAGCCGTCCTTTCCTTCTTAGGACTCGCAAACATAAGAATGAGCTGGGGAGTGATAATTCACATGGCAGAATCCTCTGGTTACCTCATGGGTTCCAGTATAGGCACCTACTGGTGGCTCTGGGTACCAGCGGGAGCGTGCATAACACTTTTGTGTTCAGCTTTTTATTTCCTTGGCAGAGGCCTGGAAGAGATCGTAAACCCCAGACTCAGAAAGAGGTGATGCTTGTGCTTCTCTCAGTGAAAAATTTGAAAATGCACTACAAAACGAAGATGGGATACGTCAGAGCAGTTGATAGCATTAGTTTCGACCTGGATTCTGGAGAAGGCCTTGGCATCGTGGGTGAATCTGGATGTGGAAAGACTTCAGTGTCGATGACTATTCTGAGATTACTGCCAGACAACGCCGAATTCAAAGGTGGCGAAGTGTTGTTTGATAACGGAAACGGAGAACCCGTGAATCTTGTTTCTCTTGCCGAATCTGAGATGAGAAGATATCGATGGAAGGGTATATCAATGATATTTCAGGCCGCGATGAATTCACTTAACCCCGTGTATAAGGTTGGAGACCAGATAGTAGAGGCGATTCAAAATCACTTTCCGGACACACCCACAGATGTGGCAAAGAAAAAAGTCGCAGAGCTCTTTAGGTTGGTGGGTCTTGATCCTACCAGAATGGAGCAGTATCCTCACCAGTACAGTGGTGGAATGAAGCAAAGAGCGGTGATTGCTATGGCTCTTTCATGTGACCCAAGGATTATCATAGCCGACGAGCCAACCACAGCTCTCGACGTTATTGTACAAGACAGAATACTCAGGGAAATCCGAGCTATTCAGAAGAAATTGAATATGGCGATGATTTATATCTCACACGATATAGCGGTCATAGCGGAAGTGAGTGATAGAATAGCCGTCATGTATGCGGGTAAATTCGTTGAGCTCGCCGACAGTGTGACGATTTTCAAACGTCCTATGCATCCATACACATACGGTCTTATGCACGCTTTTCCAAGCGTTACAGGCAAAAAAGTGGATCTTGTGACAATTCCTGGTGAGCCACCCGACTTACTGGCACCCCCACGGGGATGTCGTTTCTATCCCAGATGCCCAAAGGGCGATAAGTTGTGCGAGGAAAAAGATCCGGAGTACGTGGAAGTCGATAAGGGGCATTTTCTCGCATGTCATCATCCAGTGCAGCCTGGAGAGGTGGTGCAATTCAATGCAGAATGAATCTGTTGTGGCTACCGATACGATCCTGAAAGTCGAAAATCTAAGAAAGCTTTTCCCCGCAGAGCGCCGCTTGTTTGGCTCTGTAAGGTATTTTGTTCACGCGGTAGATGACATCTCTTTTGAAATAATTAGAGGTGATTCACTGGCTCTTGTTGGCGAATCGGGCTGTGGAAAGACAACAACAGGGAAAATTCTGGTCGGGCTTCATGAACCTACATCGGGTAAGGTTTTCGTAGAGCAAGAAGATGTGACCCCCCTTTTGTATGAAGGCGAGTCTTCAGCGAGAAAATACATAGAAAGCACCTATTTAGAGAAGTTTCTAAGTATGAGCGAAGGTGATTTGAGGCAAATTGAAGGTATTGAAGGGCTATACGCCCAGCGATTTGCTGATCTCGGCAAAGACAGATCGAAGTTCATAGAAGAATTCCTGAAGGATCGACGGGAAAGAGTCGGACAGCTCAGAAAGCGTGTCCAGATGATATTTCAGGATCCATATGAATCTTTGAACCCAAGAATGACGATATACGACATAGTCGCAGAACCTATGAACATACACGACGTGGGAACAATAAAGGAAAGAGAAGAACGCGTTGCCGATATTCTT
>QNAO01000012.1 GCA_003641785.1 Thermotogae bacterium | reverse complement strand
GGAACTGGAGAGAATTAACAATACACCCCTTGGTACCACAAAAATCATACCAACAATAGAAAATGCAATGGGTGTTATGTGTTTGCCAGAAATTTGCGAAGTGGGTAGTGAGCGCATCTCCTATATAAGCTTCGGCAGTGAAGACTTTATGACACAAACAAATATATCACGTAGCAAGTTAGTAATAGTGAAAACTCATATCGTGACCGTCGCGAAAGCTTTTGGTAAGGATGTCATAGACAGTGTATTTCCTGACTTTTATGATTTGGAAGCGCTTCGAAGAGAGTGTCTTGAAGCCAAGTCTATTGGGATCAGTGGTAAGAGTGCGATACATCCAGATCAAATTTGGGTGATAAACGAAGTTTTTTCTCCTTCAAGCGATGAAATCAAACACGCCAAGAAAATTCTTGAATTGTCAAAGCAAAACAAAGATGGAGCCTTTCAATACAATGGACAAATGATTGACAAACCTATCGTAGAGAGATGCAGAAGAATATTGCAGTTGAGTGGTGGTAAGGTTGAATAAAGTATTCACATCAATTGAGAAACTTTTTGAAAGAATTGACGTTCGAAATGGAATGAGAATATCTTTTCATCATCACCTTAGAAATGGGGATCTTGTGGTCAAACATGTGGTTGGTGCTATGAGTCGCCTGGGTATCAAAAATATAAAGCTCTCGGCTACCTCTTTGATGCCTTGCCACGACTTTTTGATCGACTTTATACGGGATGGCACCATTGTTTCTCTGGAAACTTCCGGATTGAGAGGTAGTTTAGGTGAATTTGTATCACGTGGAGAGGGTTATTTAGAATACCCGGTAATCTTCAGGTCACATGGGGGAAGAGCAAGAGCTATCAGTGATGGTGAAGCGCCAGTAGATATAGCCTTTATAGCAGCTTCAAGTGCTGATATATATGGGAATGCGACGGGCATGAGTGGTCTCAATTCATTCGGTTCTATTGGGTATGGCATTTGGGAAGCACAAAATGCGAAAAAGGTTGTGATTGTAACAGACAATCTTGTACAGGGAGTACTTGAAAACATCAGCATTTGCCAATCCCAAGTAGATGCGATTTTAGTAGTTCCATCAATTGGTGACAGTTCCAAGCTAAAATTCGGTGCCTTGGTTTCAAAAAGTGATCCCATCACAAAGGTAATTGCAAGAAATGTGATTGCATTTCTGGCTAAAAGCGGCGTTGATCTTGATAATGCTTCAATTCAGCTGGGAAGTGGCGGTATATCACTTGAAACTACAAAATATCTTATTGATTATCTAAAGGAATCTGGTAAAAGGATCAAATTTGCCATAGGAGGAGTCACTCCTGAATTGGTGCGAGCGCTTGAATATGGATACATTCAAAGTTTGCTGGACGTTCAGAGCTTTGATGCAAGTGTCAGCAAATCATTACTTAGAAATTCAAGACATCACGAAATAGATGTTAATACTTATGCTAATCCGCAGAACGATTCATGTGCAGTAAATTTTTTAGATATAGCGATCTTAAGCGCGCTTGAGATAGATGTTAACTGGAATGTAAATGTTCTTACAGGATCGAATGGCAAATTCATGGGAGCCATTGGTGGCCATCAAGATGTAGCTGAAGGTTCCAAACTAACAATAATTGTATCTCCATCAATAAGGGAAAGAATTCCTGTGGTTGTGAAAGAGGTTACAACACGGGTAACAGACGGAAAATACGTTGATGTGTGGATAAATGAGAGAGGTATTGTTCTCAAAGAGGAACATAATGTTTACAAGAAAAATCTCATAGATGCTGGAATACCTGTTTTGGACATGGAGGAGATATACAAGGAGGTAGAAAAGCTCGTTGGACATGCGCAAAGGCCTCGATACAAAGAGAAAGTTGTTGCGCTGGTCCAAGATAGAACAGGATGTACGAAAGTCAAAATAAATGAAAGAGAGGTAATCAAGTAAGTCTGATGAAGAGCACTCGTTCCCCAGGGAAAATGCAGTCATTGGCGAGACGAATATATAAGAGCCGAAAGTATTATTATTTGCTTATTCCAGCAACGGTGTACTTCGTGATATTTCACTATATACCAATTTTTGGTGTGTCGCTGGCTTTCCAGAAGTATAAGATTTTTGGTCCAAACGAATGGGTTGGGCTTCAGTACTTTAAAGAGTTGTTCTCATCCCCTACCTTTTATAGGGCTTTGAGGAACACGCTCACGATTAGTGCATTGAAAATTATTTTTACTTTTCCTGTACCTGTGTTTCTTGCAATATTAATGAACGAAATGAGAAACAAGGCCTTTGCTAAAGCTGTGAGATCTGTTGTGTATTTACCACATTTTCTCTCGTGGGTTGTTATCACAGGAATCTTTGCCGCTATCTTATCTCCGGTAAATGGACTTGTGAATGAGATAATAAGATTTTTTGGATTCGAACCCATTCCTTTCATGACTTCTAGTAAACATTTCAGAGGAGTTTTAGTAGTCTCTGAGATATGGCGAAGCGCTGGTTGGGATTCAATACTGTACACCGCTGCTCTTATGAATATAGACCCTCAGTTGTATGAAGCAGCCGAAATTGATGGAGCATCAAAGTTATCTCAAACGTTGCACATAACGATCCCAGAGTTGGCTCGAACTATGATTACTGTGTTCATACTCAACATCGGATTTTTTATGAACGCTGGATTCGACCAAGTGTTCAACATGATGAATGATTCCGTGATTAGTGTGGCAGACATTATAGACACTTACGCGTATAGAATAGGCCTCATAAAAATGAACTACAGTTATGCAACCGCGGTAGGACTGTTTCAAGGAGTTATAGGCTTGGTTCTTGTTTTAATAACAAACAAGATAGCAAAGAAATACGAAACAGGCAGCTTGTGGTGAGGTGTTGCACGAACAATGAATAAAAAAGTGTCCATTTTCCAAATACTTAATGCCCTTATATTGCTCTTTGTTATGGTATCAACGCTTTATCCATTTCTAAACCTTCTGGCAGTTTCCTTGACAGATGTTGAATATGTTTCCTCGTTACCTGGTACAGCCATCTTGCCGAAGGAGCCGACTCTTAGGACTTATATCGCTTTGTTAAAAACTCCATTTGTTCGGCGCGCTTTCTTCAACAGCGTCTATATTACAGTCGTAGCCACTGCCATAAATATCTTTCTCACAATTATAACAGCATACGTGCTCGCAAGAGGCGATTTTTTCGGCAAGAGAGCTTATACTATTTTTCTAATAATTCCTATGCTTTTCAATCCTGGAATCATTCCCAACTACATGTTGATCAAGAATCTGGGGTTGATCAACAGCTATTGGTCTGTCATTTTGCCCGGCGCTATAAACGTTTATTACACCATGCTGCTTAGAAATCTATTTTTGGGGGTACCAAAAAGCGTTTTTGAAGCGGCAGAAATAGATGGTGCAGGTCATTGGAAAAGTATCTGGAAAATAGCTGTTCCGCTTGCCAAACCAGGTGTGATAACAATCTCGCTGTTCTATGCCATATATCATTGGAATGATTACTTTAAACCCATGATTTATCTAAGTGATCCAAATAAATGGCCACTTCAAGTGCTTCTCAGACAATTTATAGTAAGTGCCGATAAGGCGTCTCTCTTTGGACCACTTCAGTCGGTTCTGTATTCTCAAGGAGAAACGGCTTTGCCGTTTAGGAGCCTTCAAGCTTCCATAATAATAATCACCGTTATACCAATATTGACACTTTACCCGATTCTCCTCAGATATTTTAGTGTTGGAATAGTTTCAGGCGCTGAGAAGGGATAAGCCACAGATATACCTGCACCTGCGTTTCAAACTATTCGTTCAGCAATGGTATCATTGCTTTGAGGGAGAAGGGTTTGTTTGAATGCCATCAAAGCGAGAATTATCAGAATTTTGAAGCTTCTGTTTCTTGTAAGTGTTCCGATTGTTGCCGTTTGGAATCTTTTTATTGCTTTGGTGCTCATCTTGCTTGCGAACTTCAAGAATATAAAGAAAACTCTTTTTGGGAAACTACCGCTGGATGTTTCTAAGAAATCATCTGTTGGTCCCTACACTAAAATCTACAAAAGAGAGAACAAAAAGCTTTATAAGATCGATATATACTACCCTACCACAGGACAAGTCCCATTTCCGGTTGTTATTTTCGCCCACGGCGGAGGTTGGATATCGGGTTTTAGAAACCAGCCCAACAACGTTTCATGGTATAGATTCTTGAACTATCACGGTTTCGCGGTGGCAACCATGGACTATCGCTATGGGTATCGGTGTCATATTAGGGATATAATGAAGGATTATTCAGATGCCGTGAGCTATATTCAGCAGAACGCCAAGAGACTTGAATTGAATCCGGACCAAATGATACTCATGGGTTTGTCCGCAGGAGGGCATCTTTCCTTACTCTATGCGACCTACTTTTCAAAAATGGGTCAGAAAGAGAAATTGAGAGGGATCAACGCTGTTGTCGCGTGGTATTCACCTGCCGATTTGCTGGATATATGGGACATGGAAGTTGCATCGTTGTTCGCAAGGTTTTCTACTCTCACTATCGTCAAGGAATTTCCTAAGAAAAACAGAAGAAGCTACGAATACTTTTCCCCTATTTCATGGGTAAGCAGCAGAATGATTCCAACGATGCTTGTACATGGTTTGAAAGATACTATTGTTCCGGCAAAATCATCAGTGAAGATGTTCAAGAAACTTCGTGAACATGGTGTTCAATCAAAGCTGAAACTTCATCCCACAGGTGGCCACTGTTTCGAATTTGAACTCAAGGATAATTTCACCAAAAAGATATTGCTTCAAACAGTGAAATTCATGAAAGAACATTCATGTGAAAACGTTTGTCTAAATGAGAACGTGTAAAATGTTAACACACACTTCACATTGTGCTTTGTCCTTCCTATTAAAATGTTTTTTCTGAGTCTTCCGCTAATGCTCTTATTGTATGTAATAGTGAGCTTTTAGCCAATTATGATAGAAGGGTCAAGAAATAATGCTGTAATTGAGCATGAGCAATTCTAAGGACAGTTGGTTATGGCATTTTTGATCTTGCAGTAATGAATATGTCATAGTAAAGTAGTTTAGTGAGCAAACGTTTGCGCGTTTTTCCAGATTCCAAGAAGGAGGGGTTTGCAATGCGAATGTTCAGAACAATTTTGGTTTCGGCAGTTTTGACGGCTTTGCTTTTAAGCGGTCTCACGCTGTTTGCTGGGAAGAAACTCGTTTACGGTTATGTAACACCAGGACCAGACACGTGGTATCGAAGGGACGTGGAGGGCTTCCAATACGCAGCCGAGATGGCTGGCGTTGAAGTGGTAGTCCTCAACTCCGACTATGACACAGAAAAAGAAATTTCGAACATCAACACACTGGTAAACATGGGTGTAGACGGCATGTGCATCTTTTCATTTAACCCGAATGGTGCTTTCATAGCTGCTCGAGAGTGTGCCAAAGCCGGAATTCCATTAGTTGTGACAGATAATGTGGGACAGGTGCTGGCTTCCGACGACGACGTGGTTGCGTGTATCGATTTTGACTGGAAGGGCATGGCAGAGAATGTCGCTCACTATATCGCTGAAAACTATCCTGGTGAAAACATAGCCTCGATTATGGGATTATTTGAACATGTTCCGGTACAAATGTTTCGTGAAAGATTCGAACCACTTGTTGAAGAGCTTGGTGTAAATAAGATTGTGGCTGTCAGGGATGGAAAATACACGCCAACAGTTGCGGTGGATCAGGCCCAGGATTTGATTGAGTCCGGGTACGACTTTTCTGTGCTGTTCATTTTCAATGAAGAGATGGCTGCTGCTGTTGTGAGAATGCTGAAGACCCGCGGTCTTCTCAACAATCCTATCAAGGTTATTTCCACAAATGGCGCTCCTTATGGCATTGAACTCATCAAAGAAGGGAGCATTAAGTATTCTATTTCAACATCTCCAGGTTGGGAAGGTTTTGTTTCGTTTCTTGCACTGCACGCCTATACACAGGGTCTTATAACTGAAACAGATCAGCAGATACTCTTGCCGAACACTCCGATAACGCCGGAAACAATCAACGATAAGACAAAGGTTGTTCCGTGGGATATTGATCCAGTGTGGATTGAACTGACAAAAACCTACTTTCCTGAATATAACGCGCTTGGCTTGTATTGATTTTAATATTCACAAGCGGGGGCTAAACAAAGCCCCCGCTTAGTTAAAACGGTATTGCGAGGTGGCAATCTATGACAGATTCAGAGACACTCGTAAGGTTGGAGAATATAACAAAAATATATGGTACCCATAAGGTATTAGACAGTGTGTCTTTTGATCTCAAGCGAGGCGAAGTTCACTGTCTGGTTGGTGAAAACGGAGCAGGTAAATCAACTCTGATAAAGGTTTTGTCTGGAGCTATTACTCCGGAAGACGGAGAGATATACATAAATGGTAATCTTATTAGATCAATGAATCCACGTAAGGCGATAGAGCTGGGAATATCAACAATATACCAAGACGCTGAGCTCGTCGATTCACTCACTGTCGCTGACAATGTTTTTCTTGGAAGCGAACAAACTGGCTTCCTGCCATTCGTTGTAGACAAGTATCGTCAGTTTCAAAGAATCAAAGAAACAATCGATGCTCTTCATATAGATTTGCCAGAAAGCTCATTGGTAGAGGAACTTTCAGCCTCACAAAAACAAATGCTCCAAATTGTTAAGGCTCTGCACCGAGATTCCAAGATAATCATTATGGATGAGCCGACCAGCTCCTTGGGACTTCAAGAAACCGAGGCTCTTATGGAAATAATAAGGAATCTCAGAAATCAGGGTATTGGCATTGTTTACATATCCCATTACCTTGATGAGATATTTGAGATAGGAGATAGAGTAACTATCCTTAAAGATGGTGAAGATATGGGAACTTATGATATATCGTCGATAGATGTGGAGATGGTCATTAGAAAGATGGTAGGTAGAGATGCTTCAATGTTTTACTCTAAGAAGAACGTTCCAATAGGAGATGTGCAAGTAGAAATAAGGAACATGGCGAAGTCGGGAGTCGTTGAAGAAGTGAGTTTTAGTGTGCGAAAAGGAGAAATACTTGGAATCGGTGGTTTGGTAGGTTCTGGTCGGAGTGAAATGGTAAGTTTGATTTTTGGGGTAGACAAGCCTGATTCCGGCGAGATCATTTTGAACGGTAAGTCTGTAAAGATACGATCTCCAAGAGATGCTATACGTGCTGGAATTTGTCTCATAACTGAAGACAGACGAAAATATGGGGTGCTCACTGGAAGAAACGTTATTGAGAACACTGCTCTCGTACACAATGAGGTCTTCAGAGGCCCAATTATAGATAGAAAATCTGAAAGATTACTCACAGCAGATATGATAGACAAACTGTCCATTTCAGTTGCCGATGATGATCAGAAAATCGAAGAGCTTTCAGGAGGTAATCAGCAAAAAGTTATCATTGGAAGATGGCTGTTGGACGACGCGGTTCTTTACATTTTCGATGAACCGACAAAGGGTGTAGATGTAGGCGCAAAGGAACAAATATATGAACTCATGACACATCTCGTGGAAAACGGTAAAAGCATCATAATGGTGTCATCAGACATGCCTGAACTTCTTTCACTCAGTGATCGGATAGTTATCATGCGCGATGGTTGCCTTGTTGATATTTTAGAAAATTCTGGAGTTCGTGAGGAAGATTTAATAAGACATTTTGTTGGTGTAGATCCTAAAATGGGAGGGACTAAGACCAATGGGAAACCAAAGAAAACACAGTGACTCACCCACTCAACCAAAAAGAATTGCTAAAGCGAAGAAACCCATATATAAGAATCAGTGGTTCTTCCTAGTAATGGTTGAGATAGCCCTTGCCATTATAACTGGCATGATTAATCCTAGATTCTTCACAACCAGCAACCTCATGAATATACTGGAACAAATTGCGGTTTTGGGGATAATTTCTTCTGGAATGACAATGCTTCTAATTTCCGGTGAAATAGATATTTCTGTGGGTGCCAGCATTGGATTAGCCTCCTGTGTAACAGCCATGATGATTAGATCAGATTGGGGCTACTTTCTACCAGTAGTAGTGGGGGTTGTTATAACCATTTTTAACAGTTTTCTTGTAGGGGCCACATCCAGAGTGTTCAAAGCGCCCTCCTTCATAACATCTCTTGCCTTCACAAGCGTGTTCAGGGGGATCGCGCTGGCGATTACAAAAGGTTCATTTCAGACAATTTATGGAAAATTTGAAACAATTGGTACAACACGTTTGTGGAACATTTTGCCTTTGAGCTTTATCATCAGCATTGTAGCCTATTTTGTGGTTCATTTTATTTTATCGTATACGAAACTTGGAAGAAGAATCTATGCTGTTGGAAGCAACCCATCAGCGGCATATCTTTCGGGTATTTCCGTAACTTGGAGCAAGCTAACAACGTTTCTGCTCAATGGTCTTTTTGTGGGTATTGCAGCAATTGTTCTGCTTTCCAGAATTGGCGCTGCACAGCCATCGACGGGTAGTGGCATAGAACTGAAGGCCATAGGAGCTGTCGTTATTGGCGGTACACCCCTTACAGGAGGAAAGGGCAATATCATGGGTACATTCTTCGGTGTTTTATTAATGGGAATAATATCTAATGCTTTGAACATGATGCGTGTGAATCCGTATTTTCAAGAGGTAACATTCGGTATTTTGATAATAGCCTCTCTTGCTGTGAGTGTTCTTAGCTCCTATAGAAAAGGGCATTTTTCGGTTAGAAAACCCGATTAAGCATTGGGACAGGAGGGCAAAAGGAATGAAACTTCAGAATTTTGAACAAAGAGATCAAGCGATACGACAGCAGTATCTCACCGCAAAGCGGTGCAATCCAGATAAATTCGCTTCGAAGCTGAAGCTTTCGTGGAGTATTTGGATGTTTGGAATCGAGCCCTTAGAACAATCGCTGATAAGGCTTAAAAAAGCAGGATTAAGTTATGTTGAACTCAAGGGCGATCCATCACAAGATCCAGAAACTGTCACGAAGGTCATTGAAAGACATGGATTCACCGTGTCTGGAGTATGTGGATTATTTCCTTTAGACCGTGATTTAGCCAGCTCTGATGTTCAGATTCAAGATAATGCCGTGAAATATGTAAAGCAGGAAATACAATTCACAAAGGCGGTGGAAGGAAGCTACTTCATTGTCGTACCGAGCGCGGTTGGAAGAACTCGCGCCGTAGATGATCGGGAGTTTACGCGAAGCGCACAAGCTTTGAGACGTTGTGGAGATGACTTTCAAAAAGCAGGCATAAAAGCCGTAGTGGAGCCTATACGATCCGCGGAAGTAAGTCTTGTTCATACTGTGGACGAAGCCCTTCAGTATATTGAAGCTGTTGATCACCCCGGCATTGCTCACATAAATGCCGACACATATCACATGTTGAATGAGGAGTCTCACGTAGGAGATGCGATTCTAAGGTGTGGATCGCGGCTTGTAAATCTGCATGTTGCCGACAGCAACCGTGATGCTCCCGGTAAGGGCATGATGAACGTGGATGTGGTAATAATGGCTGCCTATCTGGTGGGAATGAATCAAGGAAACAGATTCATCACATTTGAACCGCTTGGACCTTATGCAGATCCTTATGTTTTATCAACTCAACCTTGTAAGACAGATGTCATGGACCAGCTCGTAAGAGATTCCGTTGATTATTTCAGAGAACGAGAAGAGATTGTGAGAAACCTTTAAGAGGGAGGGATACGAACATGAAGATAGGATTCCACACAGATGCGTTTAACTCCGCTGTGTTCAATTTTGAAAAGGCTCTTGCCTGGGCTCAGGAGCACGATATCCACAACATTGAAGCAGGGGTTATCGAGGGAGTTTCATGGATTCATGGTTTGGGCTACTTTCCGCACATTTCATTGAGCGAGGATCCAATGAAAATGAGGATTTTGATGGAAAAGTACGGGGTCAAATTCTCTCAAATTGACTCAGCTTACCCGTTATCTGGTGAAAATGGTTTGTACTACGGAGTTCAATATGTTTTGAAGTCTATACCCTGGGCGAAAATTGCTGGATGCCCGAATATAGCAACAACGGATGGATTGAAGAAACCACAAGGCCTTACAGACGAGCAAGCTCTTGAACTGATGAAAAGAGCTTATGGAACTATCGTTGAGACGGCTGAACTATACGAAATTAACATCAATATAGAAGTGCACGGCTATTTCACAACGAATCCGGATTTGCTCGAAAAGATGCTCAACTTTGTAGATAGTGAAAGGCTTGGTCTCAACCTCGATACAGGCAACAGCTTCATCGCGGGCCAAGATCCTGTAGAATTCTGCAAGCGCTTTGTGAAAAGAATAAAGCACGTACACGTAAAGGATGTTTCTAAAAGCTTAGCCGCAGCGATGCGAGGTCATGACACGGGCATTGGTATCAGTCATTCCGCTGTTGGTGAGGGAGTCAATGCCGAGAATATCAAGGAGATCCTCAAAATTCTGAGAGATACGGGTTATTCTGGTGTATTGAGTATCGAGTGTGAAGGACAGGGAGGCCCTCTTCTTGAAAAATCCGTTACATGGCTTCGCAACACGCTCAAGGAGCTCGGCATTCCAGAAGAAATGTGAAGAAACGGAGGGGTGAGACTCTTGGCTACACTAAAAGACATAGCAAGAATAACTGGTGTTTCTGTATCAACCGTGTCAAGGGCATTGAGTGGGAAAGGACGCATCAGTGCTGAAAAGAGGAAGAAAATTTTGTCGGTTGTTGAGCAGTTGAAATACACTCCAAATTATCACGCCCGAAGCATGGTTTCTGGGGCAACACTGACTGTAGGACTTGTTGTTCCGGATATAACAAATCCTTTCTTCGGCAGATTAACCCGAGGTGTTATGGAATTCCTTGGGAACAACGCCCTCGTTATTCTGATGGACTCCTTCAGACAGATGGACAGAGAGGATATTCTCGTTAAGAAACTGAGAGATCACGGCGCCCACGGTATCATAATTGGCAATTCACGTGTT